>NZ_JBWKWP010000011.1:0-225649 GCF_059422285.1 Curvibacter sp. GW821-FHT01G03 | reverse complement strand
GGCAGCAACAGCGGTGATTTTCAACTTCATTTGCATAAAAGACTCCGAGATAAGTGCTGAGGTTGATCTTGACTCAGTGAAAAGCACGATAGCGCAATCCTCACAACAGAAACATCAGGGAACACGATAAGTCATCAAAAACAACAGCCCCGGCATGAGGTGGGTCAAACAGGCTTCACGCGTTCTCAGCGCGGCGATGCGAGTTCCTGCGCGAGCGCCTCGGTGACCGAGCCTCGCACCACGGAATCCAGCTCTTCCCGCAGCCGGGGCAGCAGGCTGCGTGTCTGCTCCTCGATCACGTGGGCCACGGCCTGCCGCACCCGCTGCTCCAGCAAAGCGTCCACGCGCTGCATGACACGGTGCACCAGTTGCTCTTCAAAGGCCAGCGCATCCAGGGCCGGGGCCGCCACGGGCGGCGAAGCCACCTGCACCACCTCGGTCAAGGTGGGCACGAAGCGCGGAGGGACTCGGGGGGGTTGGTTCATCATGCGCCTCCTTTGACCTGGATGTCGTGGCGCTGAATGGCGTAACCACGATCGGCATAGTGACGCCAGCGGGCCCGCCCGGCCTGGCGGTCTGCGTCTTCCAGACTGACCATTTCGATCACTCGCTCAAAACGCTCAAAACCGGCCGGCACCTCGGCGCCGACGTTGACCAAGACCTGGGGCTGGCTTTGCAAAGAAAGATCGGCGGTGAGCAGCACGGGGGAATGCTGCAGCACATGGGCTTCGGCGCCTGCCGCACAGTGAGGGATGAACTCATGCGGAGCCAGCTCCCACAGGCGGGTATCCACCGTGCGCAACTGGGTCTCAGCCCCGGTCACCGTCACGCGCGCCCCTGCTGCCACCGCCTTGCGGATCAGCCGCAGCACATAGGGCAGCTTCTGCGGCATGTTGAAGTGAAAGGCGATTTCGGTCATGCCTTCTTGGCGGCAGAGGGCTTGGCACGCGCCGTACCGGCTTTGACAGCCGCCTTGACGGGCGGCTTGGTCGGCTTGTTGGCGGCAGCGGTCTTCACCGGCGCCTTGACGGCGGGCTGATTCGCATCGTGGCTGGCCTGGCTCAGCAGGTACTCCAGCAACAAGCCCACCGGCCGCCCCGTGGCGCCCTTGGCACTGCCGCTCTTCCAGGCCGTGCCCGCGATGTCGAGGTGGGCCCAGGGGAACTTGCCCGCAAAGCGCTGCAAGAACTTGGCCGCCGTGATGGCGCCACCCGCGCGGCCGGCCACGTTGGCCACATCGGCAAAATTGCTCTTGAGGCCCTCGGCGTAGTCGTCGTCCAGGGGCAGGCGCCAGCACAGGTCCTGGGCCCGGTCGCCCGCCGCCTGCAGGGCATTGGCCAGCGTGTCATCGGTGGCAAACAGGCCGGAGCGCACCGCACCCAGGGCCACCACACAGGCCCCGGTGAGGGTGGCGATGTCGACCACCGCACGCGGCTTGAAGCGCTCGGCGTAGGTCAGCGCGTCGCACAGGATCAGGCGGCCTTCGGCATCGGTGTTCAGGACCTCGATGGTCTGTCCGCTGAGGCTGGTCACGACATCACCGGGTTTGAGGGCACGGCCGTCGGGCATGTTCTCGCAGGCCGGGATCAGGCCCACCACATTGATCTTGGGTTTGAGTTCAGCCAGCGCACGGAAGGTGCCCAACACGCTGGCGGCGCCACACATGTCGAACTTCATCTCGTCCATCTCGCCCGCCGGCTTGATCGAAATGCCGCCGGTGTCGAAGGTGATGCCCTTGCCCACCAGCACCACCGGCGCCTGGGTGCGGGCGGCGCCCTGGTAGCGCAGCACGATGAAACGCAGTTCCTGCTCGGAGCCACGGGCCACCGCCATGAACGAACCCATGCCCAGCTTGGCCACATCACGCGGCAGCAGAACCTCGCATTGCACCCCCGAGCCCCGGCTGGCCAGGGCCTTGGCGGCGGCCGCCAGATCGGTGGGGGTGGCATGGTTGGCTGGGCGATTGCCCCACTCTTTGGCCAGTTCGATCCCCGTCACGGCAGCGCTGGCCTGGGCCAGGGCGGCACGCTGCTCGGCGTTGGGGGTGGTCGCGAGGCCCAGCGTCACTTTTTGCAACACACGGCCTTCGGCCCGTGATTTGGTGGCGGTGTAGACGTAACTGCCATCAGCCAAGGCCTGAACAGCCGAGCGCACGGCCGAGGCGGAGACCTCGGCGCCGGCAAACACCACCGACAGGCGCTTGACGGACTCGGCACGTACCGTGGCCACCGCGGCCTGCACGGCCTGGCGCACAGGCTTGGCGCTGCCATCGCCCACACCGGCAAACACGACCCGGGCACTGCTGACGCCGGCCAGCCGGTAGGCCGACAACAAACGAGCCGCCTTGGTACCGAAATCTTCGGCCTTGAGGGCTTGCGCGAGCACGGCGGACAAGGTGTCCTGGCCGGGCTTGAAGCCCTCAGGCACCAGGATCACCAGAAGATCAGCCTTCTCGGCAGCGGCCGCAGACAGGCTGAGGGGTTTCAGTTCAAAGTTCATAATCACCCTTTTATCTCGTTCTATGTTATTCCATTCAACTCTGCGCAAGGAACTGGCCCGCAGTTTCGGCGCCACGCTGGTGGTGCTGGCCACGGTGGTCATGACCATGATGCTGATCCGCACGCTGGGGCAGGCCTCTCGGGGTGCCGTCAGCCCGTCCGACGTGATGATGGTCATGGGCTACACGGTGCTGGGCCACCTGCCCACCATCCTGGCGCTGAGCCTGTTTGTTTCGATTGTCGGCACCTTGTCACGCATGTACCGTGACAGCGAGATGGTGATCTGGTTTGCCAGCGGACGGGGCTTGGCCAGCTTTGTCTCCCCCCTGTTCCGCTTTGCCTGGCCCGTGCTGCTGGTGATTGCCTTGCTGGCCCTGGTGGGCTGGCCCTGGTCCAACCAGCAGGTGCAGGACATGCGTGACCACTATGAAAAGCGCGGCGACGTGGAGCGGGTGGCCCCAGGGCAGTTCCAGGAATCAGCCAATGGGGCGCGGGTGTTTTTTGTGGACAAGCAGTCCAACGACAACACCACCGGCAACAACGTGTTCATCGCGGCCCAGGAGCACGGCAAGGAGGCGGTCACCTCGGCCCGCACGGCGCGCATCGAAACCCTTCAACACGGGCGCTACGTGCTGCTCAGCCAGGGGCAGCGCATGGAGCAATTGATGAGCGATGGCAGCATCAAAGTCAGCGATTTCAGCGAATACGGCACCCTGATCGGCAGCAACAGCCTGGGCGATGCCGATGACGGCCCGACCAAGGCCATGTCGACCTTGCGCCTGTTGCGCGAGCCCACCCCCCCCAACCTGGGCGAACTGACCTGGCGCCTGGGCCTGGCCCTGGCGGGCCTCAACTTTGTGGTGCTGGCCCTGGCAGTGTCGGTGGTCAACCCACGGGCCGGGCGCGCGGGCAGCCTGGTGTTCGCCCTGTTTGCCTTTGTGGTGTATTACAACTTCATCAACCTGGGGCAGAACTGGGTGGCCAACAGCAGCATTCAGGCGGGGCAGTTCATGCTGTTGCTGCATGGGGGTGCCGGCATCGTGGGCCTGGCCTTGCTGGCCAAGCGCCATTACAACTGGAGTTGGCGCCACCTGCTGCTTCGCCGGCTGAGCGCGAGGGAGTCGGCATGAACACGATCCGCCGCTACCTGTATGGGCAGATCCTGAGCGCGGTGTCCTTTGTGACCCTGGGCTTTCTGGCGCTGTTCTTCTTTTTCGATCTGGTGGATGAATTGCGCTGGGTGAACCAGGGCGGCTACCACATCACCCAGGCCTTGATGTATGTGGGCCTGGCCATTCCGAGCCACCTGTATGAGCTGTTTCCGATCACTGTGCTGATCGGCACCATCTTCGTGATGGCCAACCTGGCTCAAAGCTCCGAGTTCACCATTCTGCGTACCAGCGGCCTGGGGCCCTGGCGGGCGCTGGGCACCCTGCTGGTGCTGGGCCTGGCCTTTGTGCTGACCACCTTTGCCGTGGGCGACTACCTGGCGCCGGCAGCCGAGCGAGCAGGCCAGTTGATGAAGGCCCGCTACCAGGGCCGCCTGACCACCGGGCAGACCGGTGCCTGGATGAAGGAGCGCCAGGCCTACAGTTCGTATGCCGTGAACATTGCGCGGATGCGGCCGGATGGCGGCATGCAAAAGATCCGCATCTTCGAGTTCGACCCGCAGGGGCACCTCGTGTCGATGACGCGTGCGGAGACCGGACACTTCAACAAGGACGATTCGTGGCAGCTGGAGGACGTGCAGCGCAGCGAGTTCCCCAACGAAGAGCGATCCAGCGCGCGCATCGACCAGAGCAAGGTGCCTCATCTGCGCTGGCCGACCCAAATCACCGCCGAAATGGCCTCGGCCGCCCTGCTCAAGCCCGACCGCATGCGCACGATCGACCTGTTCGAATACATCCAGCACCTGGATGCCAACGGACAAAGTGCACAGAGCTATGAGATCGAGTTCTGGCGCAAGGTCTTCTACCCGCTGAGTTGCCTGGTGATGGTGGTGCTGGCCCTGCCCTTTGCCTACCTGCACTTCCGCTCGGGTGGCATTGCCACCTATGTGTTTGGCGGCGTGATGGCGGGCATCAGCTTCTTCCTGCTCAACAACGTGTTCGGCTACATCGGCAACCTGCAGAACTGGGTGCCCTGGGTGGTGGCTGCCGCGCCTGGCCTGATTTATTCATTGATGTCGCTGGCCGCTTTTGGCTGGCTGGTGTTGCGACGCTGACCCCGACCGCCTGCCGTCCGAGAAACGAGACCCGAACCATGACCGCCATCATCTTGTTTGCCCACGGCTCCCGCGATCCGGCCTGGGCACGCCCCATCGAAGCCGTGGCCCAGCGCGTGCGCGAACGCTCGCCGGGCACCCGCGTGTGCTGCGCCTACCTCGAACTCACCGCCCCCAGCCTGCCCGAGGCCGCAGCCGCACTGGTCGCCGAGGGCGCCACCCAGGTGCGCGTGGTGCCCATGTTCCTGGGGGTGGGCCGCCATGCCCGCGAAGACCTGCCGGTGCTGATGGCCGAGCTGGCCCGCCAGCACCCGGCAGTGGTGTTCGATCAAAGCGATGCAGTGGGTGAACACCCCGACATCCTGGACGCCCTGGCCGTGGTCGCCCTGGCTCCGTGAAGGGGGCCAGGGGCGGCCAGTTTCAATAGACTTCTGCAGCATAATGCCCGGAATCTTTAGCCGATATTCGATATGAACCTGCACCAATTCCGCTTCGTCCAGGAGGCCGCCCGGCGCAATCTGAACCTGACCGAAGCCGCCAAGGCGCTCCACACCTCGCAACCCGGTGTGTCCAAGGCGATCATCGAACTCGAAGAGGAATTGGGGGTTGAAATCTTTGCCCGGCACGGCAAGCGCCTCAAACGCATCACCGAGCCGGGCCAGCACGTGCTCAAAAGCATCGAATTGATCATGCGCGAAGTGGGCAACCTGCGCCGCATCGGCGAACAGTTCAGCGCCCAGGACAGCGGCACGCTGTCGATTGCCACCACCCACACCCAGGCCCGCTATGTGCTGCCCGTACCGGTGGCGCGACTGCGCGAGGCCTACCCCAAGGTCAACGTCAGCCTGCACCAGGGTGCCCCCGACCAGGTGGCGCGCATGGTGCTCGACGAGATCGCCGAAATCGGCATTGCCACCGAATCCCTGGCCGACTATGCCGACCTGGTCACCCTGCCCTGTTACGAATGGCAGCACGTACTGGTGCTTCCGCCTGAGCACCCCTTGGCGCAGAAAGAGCGCCTCAGCCTCGAAGACATTGCCCACGAGCCGTTGATCACCTATCACCCCTCGTTCACTGGGCGCACCCGCATCGATCAGGCCTTTGCGGCCAAGAAGCTGCAACCGCGCATCGCGCTGGAAGCCATCGACTCCGACGTGATCAAGACCTATGTGCGCCTGGGTCTGGGCGTGGGCATCGTGGCCGAGATGGCGGTGCGCGACGACCCCATTGGCGACCTGGCCGTGCGCCCCATGGGGCATCTGTTTGGCCAGAACGTGGCCCGCGTGGCCTTCAAGCGCAGCGCCTACCTGCGCAATTTCGTGTTCAAATTTGCCGAGTTGCTGAGCGACCGCCTCAGCCGAGACCTGATCGCCAAGGCCCTGAGCGGCCACGTGAACGACTACGAACTCTGATCCACCTCACCCATTCGCCTCCAGCCATGAGCACCACCGCCAGCCCGGCCATCGGCCGCACCCCTCCGCTGCAAACCAAGCTGCCTGCCGTGGGCACCACGATTTTCACGGTGATGTCGGCCCTGGCCACCGAGACGGGCGCCGTCAACCTGGGCCAGGGCTTCCCCGACTTCAACTGTGACCCGCGCCTGGTGGACGACGTCACCCAGGCGATGCAGCAGGGTCTGAATCAGTACCCCCCGATGGCCGGCGTGCCAGCGCTGCGCGAAGCCATCTCTCGCAAGATCGAAGCCCTGCATGGCCGCCACTACAGCGCCGCCGACGAGATCACCGTCACGGCCGGCGCCACGCAAGCCATCATCACCGCCATCCTGGCCATCGTGCGGGCTGGTGACGAAGTGATCGTGCTTGAGCCTTGCTATGACAGCTACGTGCCCAACATCGAATTGGCCGGCGGCGTGGTGGTGCGCGTGCCACTCACACCTGGCACCTTCCGCCCCGATTTCGACCTGATTGCGGCCGCCATCACGCCGCGCACCCGCGCCATCCTGATCAACTCGCCGCACAACCCCAGCGCCACCGTGTGGAGCGACGCTGACATGCTGCGCCTGCAAGACCTGCTGGCCCCGACGGATATCTTCCTGATCAGCGACGAGGTTTACGAGCACATGGTGTTCGACGGCCAGACCCACCAGAGCGCCGCGCGCTTTGCCGGCCTGGCAGCGCGTGCCTTCATCGTCTCGAGCTTTGGCAAGACCTACCACGTGACCGGCTGGAAAGTGGGCTATGTGGCCGCACCGGCCCCTTTGACGGCCGAGTTCCGCAAGGTGCACCAGTTCAACGTGTTCACGGTCAACACCCCGGTGCAGCATGCACTGGCCCGCTACATGGCCGACCCCAGCCCCTACCTGGAACTGCCAGCCTTCTACCAGCGCAAGCGGGATCTGTTCCGTGCCGGCCTGGAGCGCACCCGCTTCAAGCTGCTGCCCAGCGAGGGCAGTTACTTCCAGTGCGTGGACATTTCCGAGGTCAGCGATCTGGGCGAGGCCGACTTTGCCCAGTGGCTCACGCGCGAGATCGGCGTCGCCGCCATCCCGCTGTCAGCCTTTTATGGCAATGGCTTTGATCAGCGGGTGGTGCGTTTCTGCTTTGCCAAGAAAGATGAAACCTTGCAGGCAGCGCTCGACCGGCTGGCCAAGTTGTAAGCGGGCCACGGGGCCCGTGCTGGCATCGGCCCCACCGCCCGGCCCATTCCTGGGCGGGCCACCACCAAGGTCCTCAGGCCTCTGACCAGATCTCGTCCAGGTACTTGAAGCCCCACTTTTCCTTGTCTTCCACGGCCACGATCTTCTCGTGGCTGTGACGTCCCGCCAGGTCCAGCACCTGGCGCGAAATGGGCTCGTTCGACTTGAGCGAGAAGAACACCGTGACCTTGGGGGTGAGCAGCGAGCTGTCGTTCTGCTCGGTCACCACCGCCAGGCGCCCGGACTCCAGCCGGACCAGCGAGCCCACAGGGTAGATGCCGATGCTGCGGATGAAGGCCTTCAGGATCACAGGGTCAAAATGGCCGGCCCACGAGTTCATGCGCCGGATCGATGTGCCCGGATCCCAGCCGGCCTTGTAGGGCCGGTTGGACGTGACGGCGTCATACACGTCGCAAACCGCCCCCATGCGGGCCATCAGCGTGATGTCGGTGCTCTTGAGGCGGTGCGGGTAGCCGGAGCCATCCACCTTCTCATGGTGATGAAGTGCGATGTCCAACGTGGCCTCCGTGGCGCCACCGCCCTCCTTGAGCAGCGTCCAGCCGGCCTCTGGGTGGCGTTTCATGATGCCGTACTCGCCTTCGGTCAGACTGCCGGGCTTGTTGAGCACCTCAAGCGGCATCAAGGCCTTGCCCAAGTCGTGCATAAGGCCGCCCATGGCCGCGTCACGGCTTTGGGCCTCATCCAGCCCCAGTTGGCGGGCCAGCGCCACCATCAGGGCGCACACCGCCACTGAGTGCATGTAGGTGTAGTCGTCCCGGTTCTTCAGCCGCACGATGCTGACCAGGGCGCCGGGATTGCGCATCACCGAAGAAGTGACCTCTTCTACCAGCGGCAGGGCCCCGTTGACGTCGATGGCCTTGCCAAGGCGAACATCATTGAACAAAGAAGTGACGGCATCCCGGCTTTGCAGCAGGATGCGCTTGGCCTGCACCAACTCCTGACTCATGCTGGTGGCCGGCTGGCGTACCGGGGCGGCAGTCGCGGGCGCAGCAACCGGCGCAGCGGGGGGGGCCGACACCACCTCGACTGTGGGCACAGGCACAGGCGCAGGTTCGGGCAAACCACAGCCGCGGGAGAGATCGATCCACAGCTCGGTGACCCCGCTGGCCATGATCGAGTCGAGGTCTTTTTGATCTTCCAGCAAAAAGGCACTGCGCCAGAAAGGGTGGTGCAACCAGGACCCTTCGAACTTGTGCACATACATGCCGAGCCTCAATTGCTTGGCATTTATGAGTTTCAACATGTTTCTATTCTAGGAAGTGACAAGCCCTGTCCCAGGGGGCGGATCAAAAAATCAGCGAATTCAAGGAAAATGCCGCAACACAAATGCGAATGCGATCAGAAATTTCGCATTTCCTCCGTCCAACGAACAAAGTCCACCGGTGCCGAAGGCGCCCCGCCCAGCCCCCATGACGCCATCCCATCAACTTGACGCCCTGACCTCCTTGTTCGACAGTTTGCGCAGCGGCAGCCTGTCACCCCACGAGTTCAGCCACCAGGCCCGCCTTTTCGAGATCTTGCTGGCCGCGCTGCCCCCCGCATTTGGCGAGGTTCTGGGGCAGTTGCTGGACCGGCTGGAGTCTTCGGCCCTGTTCTCGGAAGAGAGCTGCTCGTTCAGCCAACAGGGCCTGATCGACCACCTGCAGGTCTGGATCGACAAGGCGCGCAGCCGCCTGGCCTGAGCTGGCCCAATGCGCCGGCCAGCCCGGTTCGCGAAAATGGGCGGCCGGTCGGGCGCCTTGGGCAAGTCGTGGGCGCCTGAGGCACGCAGGGCTTGCCAGCCACCTGCGCCCATAATCGGGCGCTGCCTTTCATCGCCCTCGCCCCCCAGCCACACCGAATGACCCAAGCCGTCCGCTCCCCCCTCCCCACCCCGGCCACCTTGCGCCGCCGCCACCCTGGCAGCATCACCGACGTGCCCGGCATCGAGGTGGGACATTTCACCGACCCGCGCCGACCCACCGGCTGCACCGCCATCCTGGCCCGCGAAGGTGCGGTAGCCGGTGTGGACGTGCGCGGCGCGGCCCCTGGCACGCGCGAGACCGACTTGCTCGACCCCTCCAACCTGGTTCAGCAGGTGCATGCCATCGTGCTGGCCGGTGGCAGCGCCTGGGGGCTGGAGGCCGCCACGGGTGCCGTGCGCTGGCTGGAGGAGCAAGGCGTCGGCTTCAACGTGGGCGTGGGTCGCCTGCCCATCGTGCCCTCGGCCGTGCTGTTCGATCTGCTGGTCGGCGACATGCGCATCCGCCCGGACGCGGCTGCGGGTTACGCGGCCTGCGCGGCGGCCGGCACCCGACGACCTGCCGAAGGCAACGCCGGCGCCGGCATGGGCGCCGCCGTGGGCAAGATCTTCGGCATCGACCGGGCCATGAAAGGGGGCGTGGGCACCGCTTCGTTGACCGTGGCCGGGGTCACGGTGGGCGCTTTGGTCGCCTGTAACGCGCTGGGGGATGTGATCGACCCCGACACCGGCGCCGTCGTCGCCGGCGCCCGCACCCTGAACGGAAAAAATCTGCTGGACAGCCGACGCGCCCTGCTGCGCGGCGAGCCACCCAAACCTTTGCTGCCTGGCACCAACACCACCCTGGCCGTGGTGGCCACCGATGCCCCCCTGAGCAAGACCCAGGCACACCGGCTGGCCGTCTCAGGGCATGACGGCCTGGCCCGGGCCATCAACCCGGTGCACACCCCCTCGGACGGCGACACCGTGTTCGCATTGGCGACCGGGCGTGCCGCCAGTTCGCCGGGCATGATGGTACTGGCCACCCTGGCTGCCGAAGTGACGGCCCGCGCCACCTTGAACGCCGTGCTGGCAGCCCGTGGCCTGACCACGGCAGAGGGCCTGCACCTGCCTGCGGCCGCCGATGTGTACCGGCCACGCCGAGCACGCTGAGGAGTCGCCATGTCCAGCCTGTCACGCACCCTGCGTTATTACCTGCTCACCCTGCGCGACCTGCTGGTGTCTGCGGGGCCCATCGCTCTGTTGCCCGTGCTGTTGCTCGGGCTGGCCTACTGGTGGCTCAACCCCAACCCGCCACGCGAGGTGACCCTGGCCACCGGCCCAGCCCAGAGCGCTTACGAACGCTTTGGCAAGGCCTATGCCGAGGCCTTGGCCCGCGAAGGCATCACCGTGCACTTGCTACCTTCCGAGGGCTCGGCCGCCAACCTGCAGTTGCTGGCTGAAGGTCGCGCCGACCTGGGTTTTGTACAGGGCGGCACAGCCTCGGCCGAGACCGCCGACGACGACCAGGCCCTGGTGTCGCTGGGCAGCCTGTTTGTCGAACCGATCTGGGTGTTTTACCGGCCCAGCGCGACAGCCGCAGAGCAGGCCAGCAGCAGCCGCCCACTCAACAGCCTGGTTCAGTTGCGTGGCCTGCGCGTCAACGTGGGGGCCCCCGGTACCGGTGTGCCGGCCTTGATGAACCAGATGCTGCAGGCCAATGGCCTGGACCCGGCCAAACTCAAGCTGTCGCACCTGGCCCAGACCGAGGCCACGGTGGCGTTTCTGGCGGGTGAACTGGATGCGGTGGTGTTTGCCTCGGCCCCCGAATCGGCCTTTGTGCGCATGCTGCTTCAGACCCCCGGCGTGCAGTTGATGAATTTTGTGCAAAGCGAGGCCTATGCACGGCGCTTTCCCTACCTGAGCCCGGTCACCCTGCCGCGTGGCATGGTGGATCTGGCACGTGACTTGCCGGGGCGGGACCTGCGCCTGGTGGCCTCGACCACTTCGCTGCTCGCCCACGAAGACACCCACCCGGCCCTGCAGCAGCTGTTTGCCCAACAGGCCTTGCGCCTGCATGGCGGGGCGGGCTGGTTCAACCGGGCGCGCGAGTTTCCCAATCTCAACCACAGCGAACTGCCGCTGAGCCGTGAAGCCGAGCGCGCCTACACCGAGGGCCCGTCGATCCTGCAGCGGCACCTGCCCTTCTGGCTGGCCAACCTGGTGCAGCGCATGGCCCTGGCCCTGGGCGTGATCGTGGCCATCGTGCTGCCCTTGAGCCGGGTGGTGCCACCGCTGTATACCTTCCGGGTGCGCTCACGGGTGTTCCGCTGGTACGGGCGCCTGCGCGACATCGAAGGCCGCTTCGACCGCCAGGAAGCCGATGCGCCCAGCCTGTTGGCCGAGCTTGACGAGGTGGAACAGCAACTCAGCCACATCCACCTGCCCCTGTCCTACACCGACGAGTTGTACGCGCTGCGCAGCCACCTGCTGTGGGTGCGCCGCCGCCTGAGCGGCGAGCCCGTGCCCAGCACCACCGCCTGAGCACGAAACAGGAAAAGCACCACAGGCCCCCCTCAGCCTTTGTCAGGCCGGGGATCTGAGGCCGCGTCGGCCCCGGGTGTGGAGACAGTGTTGCGCAAGGCGGTGCGGGCCACTTCGTCCAGGGCCCCAGCCACCACAGGCTGGGTGCTGAGCACGCGCATCAGGCCCTCGCGCATCATGCGTTCGCGCATGCGCCGGGTCATCGACTGGGTACTGCCATCGGGGCGGGTGAACAAAAACAAGGTGCCATGTGGGCTGGCCCAGGTCAGCTGGGTGCGTTGCCAACCTTTGCCCGTGTTCATCTCGACCCAGTTGCCCAGCTCCAGGGCCGGCATCGCTTCGTTGATCAGGGGCGGCAACAGGGGCGGCGCATCGTCCTGGGCAGGTGGCTCGGACGGCAATGTCAGGAACCCGGAGTCCCGCGCCTCTTGCGGCGCCAGCCAGGCCGGGTTGTCATCCAGTTCAATGGCTTCGGGCCTGCCCGGTGGCGGCTCTGAGGGGGCCTTAGGCGCAGTGGACGGCAGTTCAGCGGGGGCCGGCGGCGGCGGCAGCACACCCGTGCGGTAGCCCGCCTGGTGCAGCACGATCAGCTTTTCCAGAAAGGCGCTGGTCTGCACCGGCGGGTAGTCGATGGTCTTCAGCCCCTCACGCAGGCGGCCCAGCAGGCTGGGAATCAGCCGCGTCAGACGCCCCGGGTTGCGTCGCGTGAGCACGGGCTGAGCACTCCACAGCAGTTCGTCAACCAGCGCGAGGTAATGCCCAGGGTCGCCCTCAGAAGCCCGCTCGCCCAACCGGGCCTGCGCCATCACCTGTGCCCACGGGCCCAGCAGGAACTCACTGACCTCGGCAGGAACCTGAGCCAGGTCCGGCAGGCCCTTGATCTCCTGGCGCATGCGGATCGCCAGCAGATTGCGCTGCTCGGCATGCAGCAAGGCCTTCACCGCCAGATCACGCTTGCGGCGCTCAGCCTCATGGTGCTCGTTCCAGGCACGCTCCAACTCCTTGAACGCCACCTCGAACGGACCCGGGCCATCCATGGCGGCCTTGCCCAGCATCGCCACCACCTGGTGCACCGGGGCCATGAAAGCCTCAAAACCCGGTGCGTTCTCGTTCTCGAAAGCCAGGCTGCGCTGGGTCAGTTCGTCGAGCAGGCGGCGCGCCGGATGGGCCTTGTCGCTGAAAAAACGCTGATCCACCACCACCAACTGGGCCAGTGGCGTCTCCAACTCACGCACGGTCTGGCGCACGACCTGTGGCAGCCGTGTGTCGCGGGTGATGTTGTCAATCATCAGGGCGACCACCTCCAGCGCCACCAGCGGCCCCACCTCCTGACCTTGTCGGCGCAGTTGTTCACGCAGTTCACGCACGCTGATCGTGCGCCCTGCCGGAGCCACCGCCCCCTGGCGCTGGGCCAGGCGCTGCAGAACCTGGCTCACCTCACGTTCGTTGCTCAAGGCATCGAAGGCTGCCGGCAGCGTGCTGTCGAAGTCAGTGTGGTTCACCTCATCCGGCTCGCCCTCAAACTGCCGCTCGAATTGCTGGGCGAAGCTTTCCAGCCGCGAGGCATCCGGCCCGGCGCCACGGCCCGCCGCTCCCCGGCTGTTGCCATCGCTGGCCAGCAGGCGGCGCAACTGATCAACCGTCAGCGCACTGGCCTCGTCCGCGTCACGCGGCCCCAGGGGGCCCGGCAGAGACTGTGGCAAGGCATCCAGGTAGAGCGGCGGAGCCCCCGCGCCACTGCGGCGTGGCGGCACCGATCCGCCTGCGGTGGCAGAGCGATCAACGGACGAACCCGCCCGCACCGCCGGCCCGCCCTGCCCCCGGCCCACGCCGGTGCCGGCCCCCGGGCCTCGAGCAACGCTGCCAACACCCGCTGAGGGCGGGGCCGCGGCGGGCAGCACCTCCGGCACATAGACCGGTCGGTTGCTGCCCTCCTGCTGGGCAACCGTGTAAAGCGCCGGTTTGATGCCACGCTGGTGCAGCTTGTGATTGAGAAAGCGGTAGAAATCGTTGAGCTCTTTGCCCAGCAGACTGCACATCTGCTGGGTCCAGACCATGCGCACGGCCGCCGACACGGGCACGCTCTCCAGCGAGTGCTGAAGGGCACGCAAATACATTTCTGGCCGGAAGGGATTGCGCTCGGGAATCACCACCGGCAGGCCCTGCAAGGCGCAGCTCAAGGTGTTCAGCTCGGGCAAGGTGGGGTCCACGGCGTGCAGGGTCATCTGCAAGGCCCGCGCCAACTCCACCCGGCTTTGCACCTGATCCTCGTCCATCAGCTCCAGCTGATCGAACTTGAGTTGCATCAGCGACTGGCTCTGGGATTTTTCCGTTGTCGCCTGCGGCGACTCCAACAGCCCCTGGTTGACGCGGGTCACAAAGCCGTCGACCAAGACCCGCTGATGGCGCCCCAATTCATCGATGGCCGCGGTGACCGCGTTGCGGTCGGTGAAGCTGCGCCCGGTGCTCTCGCGCTGACGCAGGTTGTGGCGGGTGAAATCGACCAGCTTCTCGATCAACAGGCGCGCCTCACGACGCGCATCTTCCAGACACTCCTGAAGCACGGCAGAGGGCGGGCTGCTGGGCGGCTGGGCGGACATGGGTAGGCTCCTAGGGTGCAGCCCGGCCCGACACAAAAACGGGGCCATGGGGCCCCGTCATTGTTTCAGTTTTTTACGCTTATTTCAGTGCCTTGAATCGGACACGCTTGGGTTTGGCGCCTTCTTCACCCAGACGCTTCTTCTTGTCGGCTTCGTACTCCTGGTAGTTGCCGTCGAAGAAGTTCCACTGGCTGTCGCCTTCGGCCGCCAGGATGTGGGTGGCGATGCGGTCCAGGAACCAGCGATCGTGGCTGATGACCAGGATGGTGCCCGCGAATTCGAGCAAGGCATCTTCCAGGGCGCGCAGGGTTTCCACGTCCAGGTCGTTCGAGGGTTCGTCCAGCAACAGCACGTTGCCGCCGGCAATCAGGGTTTTGGCCAGGTGCAGACGGCCGCGCTCACCACCCGACAGCAGACCCACCTTTTTCTGCTGGTCGCCACCGTTGAAGTTGAAGCGACCGCAGTAGGCGCGGCTGGCCATCTGGAACTTGCCCACGGTGAGGATGTCCAGCCCACCGGACACGTCTTCCCAGACGGTCTTGTCGTTGGCCAGTTCGTCGCGGTTCTGGTCCACATAGGCCATCTTGACAGTCTGACCCACCACCACTTCGCCCGAATCGGGTTGCTCGCGGCCGGCGATCATCTTGAACAGGGTCGATTTACCGGCGCCGTTCGGGCCGATGATGCCGACGATGGCACCCGCCGGGATGTTGAAAGTGAGGTTGTCGATCAGCACGCGGTCACCGAAGGACTTGCTGACGTTCTTGAACTCGATCACCTGGCTGCCCAGGCGGTCGGCCACAGGAATGAAGATTTCCTGAGTTTCGTTGCGCTTCTGGTATTCGTAATCGCTCAGTTCTTCGAAGCGGGCAATGCGGGCCTTGCTCTTGGCCTGACGGCCCTTGGCGTTCTGGCGCACCCATTCCAGTTCTTTCTTGAGCGCCTTGGCACGGGCTTCTTCGCCCTTTTGCTCGGACTCCAGGCGAGACTGCTTCTGGTCCAGCCAGGTGCTGTAGTTGCCCTTGTAGGGAATGCCGTGGCCCCGGTCGAGTTCCAGAATCCACTCGGCGGCGTTGTCCAGGAAGTAGCGATCGTGGGTGATGGCCACCACGGTGCCCGAGAAGCGGGCCAGGAACTGCTCCAGCCAGTCGACCGATTCGGCGTCCAAGTGGTTGGTGGGTTCGTCGAGCAGCAGCATGTCGGGCTTGGACAGCAGCAGGCGGCACAGCGCCACGCGGCGCTTTTCCCCCCCCGAGAGCTTGCCGATCACGGCATCCCAGGCCGGCAGGCGCAGCGCGTCGGCCGCGATTTCAAGCTGGTGGTCGGAGGCGTCGCCCGCGGTGGCGATGATGGCCTCCAGCTTGGCCTGTTCGGCGGCCAGGGCATCGAAATCAGCGTCTTCCTCGGCGTAGGCGGCATACACCTCTTCGAGGCGCTGCTGGGCGGCCTTGATCTCTCCCATGCCGCTTTCAACCGACTCGCGCACGGTTTGTTCTGGATCGAGTTGGGGCTCTTGGGGCAGGTAGCCGATCTTCAGCCCGGCCATGGGGATGGCTTCGCCCTCGATCTCCTTGTCGATGCCGGCCATGATCTTCAGCAGGGTCGACTTGCCCGAGCCGTTCAAGCCCAGCACGCCGATCTTGGCGCCCGGGAAGAAGCTCAGCGAAATGTCCTTCAGGATCTGACGCTTGGGCGGCACGATCTTGCCGACTCGGTTCATGGAAAAAACGTATTGGGCCATGTTCTGCTTTGATGGAAAAAGTGACGATTCAATCCGTGATTATCGACTCATGCGACAATCCCCCTCGTTGCGCTCACCAGTAAACGCAACATCAGCGATCTGCTGCGGGCCAGAAGGGCCTGAACCAAGCCCTTGCCTGACCCACCCTGAAGTTCATCTGCCTAGACTGGCCCAGCGCTGCCAAGCGCCTGGACAGGCCGATTCCCCAGTGCCCGGCAAGGGCACCACACCATGACTTTTGACGATCTGAACCTCGCTCCGGCGATTCTCAAAGCCGTTAGCGAACAAGGCTACGAAAACCCAACCCCGATTCAGGCACAGGCCATTCCCGCCGTGCTTGAAGGCCAGGATCTGCTGGCAGGTGCCCAGACTGGCACCGGCAAGACCGCCGCTTTCACCCTGCCCGTGCTGCACAAGCTGAGCCTGGGCAACCGTGCCACCAACCGCACCGGCGGCATCGGCATCCGCGCCCTGGTGCTCACCCCCACCCGCGAACTCGCGGCCCAGGTGGAAGAGTCGGTGCGCGACTACGGCAAATACCTGCAACTGAGCTCGGCCGTCATCTTCGGCGGCGTGGGCATGAACCCGCAGATCAGCACCCTCAAGCGTGGCGTCGACATCCTGGTGGCCACACCGGGCCGCCTGCTCGACTTGCAACAGCAGGGTCACCTGGACCTGTCCAACGTGCAGATCCTGATCCTGGACGAAGCCGACCGCATGCTCGACATGGGCTTCATCCACGACGTGAAGAAGGTGCTGGCCCTGGTGCCCAAGGAAAAGCAGAGCCTGCTGTTCTCGGCCACCTTCAGCGACGAGATCCGCGACCTGGCCGCCACCTTGCTGCGCAACCCGCAAAGCATCCAGGTGACCCCGCGCAACACCACCGTGCAACGCATCACCCAGGTGATCCACCCGGTGGGCCGCGGCAAAAAGAAAGCCCTGTTGACCCACATCATCCAGGAACACAACTGGAGCCAGGTGCTGGTGTTCACCCGCACCAAGTTCGGCGCCAACAACGTGGCCGAATACCTGACCAAGAATGGCATCAAGGCCATGGCGCTGCACGGCAACAAGAGCCAGAGCGCCCGCACCCAGGCCCTGCAGGGCTTCAAGAGCGGCGACATCCGCGCCCTGGTGGCCACCGACATCGCGGCCCGCGGCATCGACATCGATGAACTGCCGCACGTGGTGAACTACGAAATCCCCAACGTCAGCGAAGACTATGTGCACCGCATCGGCCGCACCGGCCGCGCCGGCGCCAGCGGCGAGGCCGTGAGCCTGGTCTGCCTGGACGAAGAAGGCTTCATGCAGGACATCGAGCGCTTCACCAAGCAGAACATCGACGTCAAGATCATCGACGGCTTCGGGCCCGAACCCGGCGAGCGGGCCGAACCCATCGCCATGGGCCGCCAGACCATCTGGGGCGGTGCTGGCAAGCCGCCGAGCCGTGAAGTCATGGCCGCTGCGGCCAAGGCCGCGCGCGCCGAAATGATGCAGCGCATCCGCGAGAACAAAGCCGGCCAAGGTGGCGGCAACGGTGCCGCCCAAGGCAATGGCAATGGCAATGGCAATGGCGGCGGTGGTCGTGGCCAAGGCGGCGGTGCTGCCGGTGGCGGCCAGCGCAACGGCAACGGCCAAGGTCAAGGCCCCCGTGGTGGCCGCCCGGCCCGCGACGGCCAGGGTGAAGGCGGTGGTCAACAACGCGCCCAGGCGCCGCGTCCGCCACGTGCCCCGGGCCACGGCCAAGGCCCACGTGGCCCCCGCCAAGGCGGGGGGGGAGGCGCTGACCGATTTGAAAGCCAGGCCGGCGTTCGTCATGACGCCTCGGCCGCACTGGCCAGCCTGACCGGCCGTGCCGTGCCCGCGCAGCGCAGCACGCCTGCGGGCCAGCCCGACCCGATGCGCACCAGCGTCGACAGCATGGCCGATCGCGGCCGGGGCGGCCGCGGTGGTCGCGGCGGCTTCGGTGGTGGCGGTGGTGGCGGTGGCCGCTCCGGCGGTGGCGGTGGCTTCGGTGGCAACCGCTCCGGCGGTGGTCGTTCGTTCGGTCGTTGATCGGCGCCATGTCGAAAGACCTGGCCCCCCCTTCCGGCTCCTCCGGCAGCACCCGGTACGCCACCCTCTCGGTGGCGACCTGCAATGTGCTCAACCTGGCCAACCCTGGCCGGGTTTACTACCCCAACCAAGACCCCTATACCCAGCACGAGTTTGAACACAAACTCGCCTGGCTGGGTGAGCGCTTTGCCACGCTGAACGCCGACATCCTGGCGGTGCAAGAGGTGTGGGACGAGGCCGCCTTCAAAGGGGCGATCCACCGCAGCAAGCTGCACTACAACGAGATCCGCGTTCCCGGTGCCGAGAACAACGCTCACCAACAGGGGGCCAGCGGCACACCCCGGCTGGGCCTGGCCACGCGCCTGGGGGTGGAAGAGATCCGTTCGCTCACCGACTATGCCCTGCCCCTGGCCCTGGACATCCCGGGCTGCGGCGTGCACGGGCAATTCGAGCGCCCGCCTCTGCTGGCCGTGTTGCGCATGAAGCATGGGCAGCGCATCCGCCTGCTCAATGTGCACCTCAAATCCAAACGCCCGCGCTTCCTGCTTGACGAGCAAGGCCGGTCGCTGGAAGACCGTGACGACCCCAAGATCATGGCCTTGGCCACCTTGCGCTCGCTGATGATGCGAGGGGCCGAGGCCGCCGCCTTGCGCGGCTTGGTGGTGGACCTGCTGAACACCGACAACGCCCCGCTGGTGATGGTGGGCGACTTCAACGACAGCCCGACCAGCGTCACCACTCAATTGGTGGCGGCCACCTCCGAGGTGGCCTACGACAAGTCGGCACGCCGCCTGGCCTTGTTCAATGCCTACGATGTGCAAAGCGAGATGGCACTGCGCAAGGACGTGGCCTATTCCCACATCCACCAGGGCCGCCCCGAGGTGCTGGACCAGATCCTGGTCAGCGAGGGCTTTCTGGCCGAAGGCCGTTTCAGCCTGGGCGATGTGCGCCGCATCCAGTACTTCACCGACCACCTCAACGAGGGGCACAGCCGTACCCGGTCCGACCACGGCTTTGTGCGCGCGCTGCTGCGCCTGCGCCTGCCCGAGGATTACCGGCCCTGAGGCCAGGGCCTTCGGGCCCCCAAGCTCAGTCGCGCAGGAACACGGTCACCAGAGGATCCGGGCCCACCTGCCGGCTCCAATGGCCGTGCACGACAGGGTCAAACACCGCGCCTGCCGGCAAGATGTCGGCCGAGTAGAAGTGCTGCCCGGGCCCGAACACCCGCGAGACCCCGCCCTGCAGGCCGATTTCCATCTGCCCCTGCAGAATGAACACCCACTGTGGCTCACCGGTGCAATGGAAATCACTGCGGAACCCCACCGGGCTGTGGCGCAACTGGTAACCCTGGGCACTCATGAAGGGGCTGAGTTGCGAGGCCGGCTTGCCTTCGCTCAACGGCAGCGACTCTTCGTGAAAATAGGCACGGCCATCGGCGCCGGTGGCCAACACCACGCGGGTGAAACTGGACTGGCCGCTGGCGGCATCGGTTTGGATCAAGGGTGACATCTGAAAGGGAGCCCGGAGGCTGAAATGAGCGCCGAGCATAGCGCCTGCGGGCCCGGTCCAGCGCAAAAGGACAAGCTGTTAGCATGCCCCGATGACTTCTCACAACGCTTCCATCTCGTTCGGCCTGCAAGGCCGTGTGGCCATCGTCACCGGTGGCTCGCAAGGCATCGGCGAGGCCTGTGTGCGCCGCTTTGTTCGTGAACAGGCCCAGGTCGTGATCGCCGACGTGGCCGATGCCCGCGGTCAGGCCCTGGCGGCCGAGACCGGCGCCCTGTATGTGCACTGCGACGTCAGCCGCAAGGCCGACGTTGAGGCCCTGGTGGCGGCCACACTGCAGGCCCATGGCCGCATTGACATCCTGGTCAACAACGCCGGCATCTTCAAGGCCGCCGATTTTCTGGACATCACCGAAGCCGACTTCGATGCCGTGCTCGACGTCAACCTCAAGGGCGCATTCCTGGTCGGCCAGGCGGTCGCGCGCGCCATGGTGCAGCAGGCCAGCACCACCCCCGAACGGGCCCCCGGGTCGATCATCAACATGAGCTCGGTCAATGGCGTACTGACCATTCCGACCATTGCCAGCTACAACGTGAGCAAGGGGGGCATCAACCAGCTCACCCGGGTGATGGCCCTGGCCCTGGCCGATCAGGGCATCCGCGTCAATGCCGTGGCCCCGGGCACCATCGCCACCGAACTGGCCGCCCAATCGGTGCTGACCAGTGACGAGGCCCGGCGCCGCATCATGAGCCGCACCCCATTGAAACGCCTGGGCACGCCTGAAGAGATGGCCGACGTGGTGGCCTGGCTGGCCAGCGATGCCTCCAGCTATGTGACCGGCGAGATCGTCGTGGCCGACGGGGGCCGCATGACGCTCAACTACACCGTCGCTGCCTGAACCCCGGGCCTGACGCTCAAGCCCCGGCTGCCTGCTCAGCCGCCACCGGCTCGGCGGCCGGCTCGACCAGAAGTTCCATGCAGTCGTCGATCAACCCGTGCAATGCCACCACGGTGGCCTCGCCCAGCATCTCGTTCAGGCCGAGTTGGGCCACCTTCCAGAGTGCCTGGGCTTCACGTCGTTTTTCCCGCCCGGCCTCGGTGATGTGCACCAGGCGACTGCGGGCATTCTGACCCGGGCCCAGCAGCAGCCAGCCCGCGTCCATGAGCGGGCGCAGATTGCGTGTGAGCGTTGAGGCATCCATGGCCATGCTGCGCGCCAGCTCGGAAGGCTGGATGGGTCCCAGCCGATCCACCGTGCTCAACAAGGAATATTGGGTGGTCTTCAAGCCGCAAGAACTCATCTGCGCGTCGTAATGCTGGGCTACCTGTCGCATCAGGCGGCGCAGCTTGAAATTCGTGCAGCCCTGCGGACGGGCTGTCGCGTCCTTGACAGTTTCGGAGGGGGTGCGCTTGTTCATGAGTTCATTGTATTTGCAATAATTGCATCTGCAATATTTAACGGAGTTCGACCATGCGCACTGCCAACCCACCCAGCAGCCACGCCGACGCCCATCCTACGGCAGACTCTGCTGAAGCCACGCTGCAGCGCTGGCTGCAAGAAGAAGCCGCCATCCGCGCCCAACTGGACCAAGGTGCCGGCCCCGGCGTGGCCCGCCCCGAGCAGATCGCCGGCAAGACAGGCCTGCAGCAGATGCAGGCCATGCTGGAAGGCACCCTGCCCTATGCCGAAATCGCAAGCACGCTGGATTTTCTCATCATCGAGGCCACCCAGGGCCGCGCCGTGTTCCAGGGCACGCCCCGACAGCAGCACCTGAACCCCATGGGCACGGTGCATGGGGGCTGGTTTGCCACCCTGCTCGACTCGGCTCTGGGTTGCGCGGTGCACACCTGCATGCTGCCCGGCCGGGGCTACACCACGGCCGAACTGGGGGTGAATCTGGTCAAGGCCATCACCCCCAAGATCAGCCGGGTGCGCGCCGAGGGCCGCGTCATCCACTGCGGGCGCCAACTGGCCACGGCCGAGGCGCGTCTGGTGGGGCCTGATGGCACCTTGTACGCCCATGCCACCACAACCTGCCTGGTGTTCGACCTGCCCCCACGCTGAACAAGGCAGAAAGCCGCAGAATAAGCACCTTGTCTTTGCCTTTTGATGGACCCCCGAATGCGGTTTCTGCACACCATGCTTCGCGTTGGCAACCTCCAGCGCTCGATTGACTTCTACACCCAGGTGCTGGGCATGCAATTGCTGCGCACCTCGGAAAACCCCGAGTACAAGTACTCGCTGGCCTTCCTGGGCTACGGCCGCAACCCCGAACACGCCGAACTGGAGCTGACCTACAACTGGGGCGTGGAAAGCTATGAGCTGGGCACGGCCTACGGCCACATTGCCCTGGGCGTGCCCGACGCCTACGCCGCCTGCGACAAGATCAAGGCCGCCGGTGGCAACGTCACGCGCGAGGCCGGCCCGGTCAAGGGCGGCAGCACCGTGATCGCCTTTGTGACGGATCCGGATGGGTACAAGATCGAGTTGATCCAAAGACCACCAACAGCTGACGCCAAGGGCCAGCGCCCGCAGGCCCAAGAGACCGATCCGCTGCGCAGCGCCTAGCAGGCAGGCAGGCAGGCAGGCTACGCCTGCCTGAGCCATCAAGGCGACAGCGCGAGTTTGAACGCACCGGCCATCCACAGCTGCTCGCGATCAGGAATTTTCAAACCCTGGGCGATCGCCGGCCACTGGCTCACGACGTTTTTGCACCGCAAGATGATCTCGTCCGCCTGTTTCAGTGAGACTCGAAAGTAGCCAGCAACCGATCGGGCCAGCTCAAGATCAAGCGAGTTGTCGGTTGGCCCCACATTGAGCTTCAAGCCCAACGAGTCCGGGACAGGGTTCATGTCGTAGACCTCGGACAGCCGCCAGCCCTTGCCTGGAACCCAGATGAATCCGTGGTTGCGCAGGTGATCGTCGGTGTTGGACACCAGCATGTTGAACACGATCCGGGTCCACAACTCGCGCAAGTCAGCGGCTGGCTGGCAACCCTGCTCGATCAGCACCCGTGCGATCTCCAAATAGCTCACCCCCGTCGACGCGTCTTCACCATCGAGGTGCCCTGTCAGCGTCATCGCAGAGGCAAAGTGCAGCCTCCCTTGCGGCGTGCGATCAAAGCGCTTCACCAAAAAGGTGTGATGCGCACTCGCAAACCTGCGCCCCAGGCTGGTGGCAACGCGCAGGCCGCACGCCTTGGCCAGGGTCTGAAGCACCAATTCCCAGGCCCCGACGTCGTGCTCGTCTCGAACGCTGGGAAATTTCGCAATCCATAGCTGGCCTTGCGGATCGACCACACTGGCCTTGGGACGCGCACCGCCCAGAGAACCGCCGGGCGCGATCAACAGGCGCAGCCAGTCGTCAGCCGCAGCGGCTGTGTTGTCCTCGTCACGCTCCAATGCCAGGCTGGCCGCCTCCAATTCGCGCAGTTTGACGAAGGGTGGTGCGGCGCTTCCGTGCTGGTTGTCCAGAAATTCGCCTTCACCGTCCAGCTTGAAACGCAGCGCCCCTGAGCGGTAGGTGTCGTGCACGCCCAACAGGTAGTCCGACTCGTACAAACGCACCGTCTTGTCGACGGTGCCGGCGCGCTGAGCTCTCTCAAGACGCCGCCGCATCAGCACCCGCCCCCATCGATCGGGGCTCGAATCGGCGAAGACACCAAAAATCTCATGCCCTTGCGGTGGGTGCTGAGGTCCTTCGAACAGCCCCAGCCGCGGATCCAGGTGCAAGCCCTGAAAACCGCGGTCAGCCAATGCGGACGGCTCAAAGGCGAACTCGAACACTTCACGCCCCGCGCCACGTCGGGCGTACAGCCATCCAAGCCGCGTCGGCCCATCGAGCCCCACCCAATCCGCGTAGACGGCCATGGGGGTGCTCATGGGATCAGCAGCCTGCCTTAGCAGGCGTGACAGCCTTGGCGATGAGGCTGGACAGCGCATCGGCACTGGCGAAGTCGCCGTGCTCGATCCAGCCCTCAAGGTCTGCCTCGACGGCCGGCGTGGGCCCAGCAGGCTGACCGGGTTCTGTCTGAGCTGAGGGAATCGGCGGCCCCAACTGAGACCGACCTCCATCGCTTGCTGAGGAATTGGACAATCGCCTCGTCAGCGGTCCGGCAATCCGCCGTGTGGCACTGACTGCGGGGTGTAGCCGTGCGTCCTGCAGCGCTCGCCCAAGGGGATCGGCCCTTGCCAAAAGATCGAGATCGCCTTCAATACCAAGCACCTGCATGACCGCAAGGTAGGCCCCCATGGTCACGCCGGCGCCTCCGCGTTCAAGGCTGCGCAAAGTCATCGGAGACATCCCGGCACGCTCAGCCACTTGCTTTGCCGAAAGCTGCCTTCTCAGCCGTGCAAGCCGCAGGCGCTCCCCAAACTGCCGAAGCAGCTCGTCAACAGACGGGAGGAGCGGGGCAGTCTTTTTAGCCATGGTGAAGTTATTTTGCCGTAATGGCTCAAAAATCGCCAAAATATTTACACATCCAAGGAATGGGAGCGGCACCAACAGGCCGGCGGCCGATCGGGCTTGCCAGCCCCAAGGGAAGCCCCTTTTCCCGACGCCGCCCTCCGAGGCCGATCAATTGCCCCTCATTCAGCCCTGCGCGGCAAAAAGCGGCCGGCACGGGCCCGTTCCTGAGCCTCTCCGCCCACAAAACTCAGCACGCCATTGACCCACACCTGCTCAATGCCCTCGCTGAACTGCTGGGGCTGCTCGAAGGTGGCCCGGTCACGCACCCGGGCCGGGTCAAGCAGCACCACATCGGCATGGGCACCTGGGCGCAGTTCACCCCGATCGGCCATGCGGAAACGGCGTGCCGACAGGCCAGTCATCTTGTGGATCGCCAACTCCAGGCTCAGCATCCCGGTGTCGCGCCAATAGCGGCTCAGCACGCGTGGAAAAGCCCCCCATAGCCGCGGGTGCGGACGTTCGTCGTGGGGCAAGCCGTCTGAACCGATCATGGACAGCGGGTGGGTCACCACCCGATCCACGTCGTCCTGATGCATTTGAAAATAGCAGGCGCCGCCGGGCATGAGGCGCTCGCAGGCCTGCACTTGGCTCAGGCCCCATTCGCGGGCAATGTCTGCCAGGTGCCGGCCCGCCATCTCGGGGTGCGGGACGCTGCCGGTGATGAGAATGTCAATGACACCATCCACCAGATCGCTGCGCAGCACGGTCGAACCGGCGGTGTAAGGGTAGACGTCCAGACCCAGTTCCTGCTCGCGGGCCAAGGACTCCAGCAGGGGCAGGGTTTCACGGGTGCGGCCCCAATTGGCCGGGCCGGCGCATTTGTGGTGCGAGATCACCAGGGGCAAACCGGCCTGACGTGCCGTGCCCGCGGCCTCCAGCAGGGCGGGCAGGATGGCGTCGAGCTCATCCCGGATGTGGGTGGCATACACGCCACCAGCCCGGGCCGCCACGCTGGCCAAGGCCACCAGTTCGTCCTGATCAGCGGCATAGGCTTCCTGGTAGAACACCCCGGACGAAAGCCCCAGTGCCCCCGCGGCCATGGCGTCTTGCAGATCGGCCTGCATGGCAGCGCGTTCTGACGCATTGGCGGGCCGGCTCAGATCATCCATGTGGCGAATGCGCAGCGCGCTGTGCCCCACCAGGGCGGCCACATTGACGGCGGGCTGCGCCTGCCCCACGGCCGCCGCATAGTCGCTCATGCGCGGATGCCGAAACTGATGCGGGCCGAGCAGCTTGAGCAGGCCCGGCGGCTCCTGGCTGAGCACCGGCACCAGTGAAATCCCGCAGTTGCCCACGATCACCGTGCTCACGCCCTGGGACAATTTGGGCAGCATGGCCGGGTGATCCAGCACCGCCGCATCGTCATGGGTGTGGACATCGATGAACCCGGGGGCGAGCACCCTGCCCCGGCAATCCACCTCGCGGCAAACCGGATGGTCGGCCAGCAGGGCGGGCGGGACCTGGCCCACAGCCACCAGCCGATCGCCCACGATCAACAGGTCGCCCACATAGCCCGCGCGGCCCGTGCCGTCGACGATCAGGCCCTGGCGCAACAAGGTGGCATCGGCTCGATCAGTCGGCATGGCGGCGCTCATCGGGGTTCATGCCGATAAATTCGGCACTGTCAAAGCCATGCTGCTCCAGCAGTTGCCGGAACTGCTGCAGGCCCTGGGTGGCCACCGGGCCCATTTTCTGGGCCAGGCGCACGGTCAGGATTTCGATCATGACGAGGTGAGCCAGGTAGGCCTCCGTGCCCACCCGCATGACAGCGTCCGGCGGTACCGACACATCGAGCAGCAGGTCGGCCATGTCCGCCAAAGGAGTTCCGGGCTGGGTCAGTGCCACCACGGTGGCACCGCGCGACTGGGCAAAGCGGGCGGCCTCCAGGGTGTAGGGCATGCGCCCCACATGGGACACGACAAAGGCCACGCCTTGCGGCCCCAGGGTGTGCGCCGACACCAGTTGCTGATGCGCATCGAAAATGGCATGGGCCGGCCGCCCCAGGCGGAACAGCCGGCTTTGCAACTCGCTGGCCATGAAGGTCGAAGCTGCCCCCACCGAGTAGCAATCGATGCGTGAGGCCGCAGCCAGTTTTTCCACCACCTGGTCCATCCGGTCGGGGTTGATGCGGCGCCCCAGATCGGTCAGCGACGACACCGCCGCATGGATGATCTTGCTGGCCACGTCCGAGCCCGAGTCCTCGTTCAACACCGAGCGATGCAGGTGCGACCCCGTGACCGCCAGGTCTTGAGCCAGGCTGACCATGAACTCGCGCACCGAGTCGTGCCCAAAACTGCGCGCCGTGCGCACGATGGTGGGCATGGACACACCCGCCTGCTGGGCCAGTTGCTCGACCGTGGCGGCCACCGCAGCGCGGGGGTCAGACAAAACCAGTTGCACCACACGGCGTTGGGCCTCAGGCAGGTCAGCCTGCCGATCACGCATCTGCCGCAGCAGGCTGGGGTGGGTAAATTCAGACATTCGCCGGTGGCCTCAAAAATGGGTGCTGATGGCAGAAACAACGCGCCCCTGCTCGTCGAGCATGGGCATCCAGCGCCATTTGTCGAACGTGGTGCAGGGATGTGAGATCCCCAGGGCCACCCGATCACCCACCACCGGGCAAGGGCCAGCGGGATCGAAACGCAGGTAGGCATGGTGGTCGTTGAGGGAGTCGATGCGCCAATCGGCCGGTACCGCCTGTGCCTGCAGCAGGTTGCGCACGCCACGAGCGGCGATGCGCAAGGGCACGGGCATCTCCAGGTCGTAGGACAGATCCCGGCGGCCACAGGACAGCAAGGCCAGGCCCGGCTCAGGCACCGACTGCACCAAGGCCCACACGGTCAGGGCGGGCTGCAGCGAATCCGCCAGGCCCTCACGCTGCTCCAGCAGCTTCAAAAAGCGCTGGTAGTTGCCATGGTCATGGGTGATGTAACAGCCTGAGCGCAGAACACCCCACACCGGGCGCGACAGGCCTTGCGCCTGCAACAGAGGCAAGACCAGATCAAACACCGCCGAGCCCCCTGCCGTCAGCAGGATCTGGTCGCCCGCCAGCAGCCCCTCCGAATCGCAGGCCCGTGCGATGGCCAGCACCCGGCGCACCAGATCGGTGACCTCACGGCTGTCGTGGGCGTTGTCACCGATGGCCGCGCCGCCCTCGTAGCACTCGATGCCCCCCAGGTGCACGGCCTTCGAAGCCGCCAGGGCGCGCGCCAGGGTCAGCGCTTCTTCCAGGCTACGGCAGCCGGTGCGTTTACCGGCAATGCCCACCTCCAGCAGCACATCGAAAGGCTGCACCGCGCTGCGGCGGGCAGCCCAGTCTTCGATCAAGGCAAGTTGGGCGATCGAGTCGACCAGAAACCAGACCCGCAGATCGGGGTGCTGCCCCCGCAGGGCCTGCAAGCCATCGAGATCGGCATCGGCCAGAACCTGGTTGGCAATGATCACCCGTCGGGCCCCTGCCGCCACGCCCACGGCCGCCTGATAGACGGTGGCAAAGGTCAGGCCCCAGGCACCCGCCTGCAGTTGCAGGGCGAACAGTTCGGGTGACAAACTGGTCTTGCCATGCGGCGCCAGATGCACCCCGCGGTCGTTGGCGTAGCGCTGCATCCAGGCCAGGTTGTGGCGCAAGGCGGCCTCGCTCAACACGGCCATCGGGTAAGGCAGGTCGTCGTTCAGCAATTGCCAGTTCAGCTGGCCCAGCGCTGCAGCCGGTGTGGCCGGTGCGGCCTGGGGAAAGTTTTTGTAGCCCCCTGTCAGGGTGAAGCCAGCCAACAGGGTGTCGGGAATCAAAGAGCTCATTCATCTCTCCAGCAAGCCGTCCAATGGCCTGCGGACACTTCGCGCAAGGGGGTTGCAGATTCGGCACAACGGGCCTCAGCCTGCGGACACCGGGTACGGAACACGCAACCCGAGGGGGGATGGGCGGGGCTGGGCAGATCACCCTTCAAGGGGGTGATCGTGCGGCGCTGCGTCGGATCCAGCACCGGGGCCGCCGCCAACAAGGCCTGCGTGTACGGGTGCCGGGGGCGACTGTACAGCGTGGCCGTGGGGGCCATCTCCATCACCCGCCCCAGGTACAGCACCACCACCCGGTCGCAGAGATATTCGACCACATCCAGGTCGTGTGAAATGAACAGCAGCGTCAGGCCCAGCTGCTCTTTCAGGTCGCCCAGCAGGTTGACCACCTGGGCCTGGATGGACACATCCAGGGCCGACAGGGGCTCGTCGGCCACGATGAACTCCGGCTGCACCGCCAGCGCACGGGCAATCCCGATGCGCTGACGCTGGCCCCCCGAAAACTCGTGGGGCAGGCGATCGGCATGTTCGGGGCGCAAGCCCACCTGCTGCAGCAGCTCCTGGATGCGCGGCTCGCGGGCCGCACCGCGGGCCAGCCCATGGGTGTCCAGGGCCTCGCCCAGCACCTGGCGAATGCGCATGCGCGGGTTCAGGCTGGCATAGGGATCCTGGAAGATGATCTGCAGCCGGGCGCGCAGGGGGCGATAGGCCGCCGCACTCAAGGCGGCCAGGTCGGTTGGACCCTGCTGGCTGTCCTGGTAAAGCATTTGTCCGGCGTTCGGGTCGAGCAGGCGCGTGATCAGGCGCCCGATCGTGCTCTTGCCCGAGCCCGACTCGCCGACCAGGCCCAGGGTCTCGCCCCGAGCGATTGAAAAGCTCACATCGCTGACGGCCCGGACCGGATGCGGCCCGGCGCCAAAATGCTTGCTCAGGCCCCGGATGTCAAGCAAGGGCGGCGCTGCGTGGGGATTCAAGATCGTGCTCATGCCGTGACCTCGCGGTTGGAAAGGATGCACCGGGACTGCCGCTGCCCGCTCAAGGCCCGCAACTCGGGCACCTGCAACTCGCACGCGGCCTCGCGCTGGCTGCAGCGCGGCCCGAAGGCACAGCCCGGCGGCGGCGCCAAGGGGCTGGACACCTGGCCCGGGATGGCCACCAGGCGTTGCCGCCCGCCTGCCTGGCCTGCCAACGCCGTGCCTGCCCGTTCGGCCTGGCGCCGCGCCATGCCGGGCAGGCAGGCCAGCAGCCCCTGGGTGTAGGGGTGGGTCGGGGCACCAAACAGGGCCTGCACGGGGGCCGACTCCACAATGCGCCCGGCATACATCACGGCCACGTGATCGGCGTACTGCGCCACCACGCCCAGGTTGTGCGTCACGAACAGCATCGTCATGCCGGTCTGCTGTTGCAGTCGCCCCATCAAGGCCAGGATCTGGGCCTGAATGGTCACGTCCAGTGCTGTTGTCGGCTCATCGGCAATCAGCAGGCTGGGTTCACAGGCCATGGCCAAAGCGATCATCACGCGCTGACGCATGCCGCCAGACAGTTGATGCGGGTACTCGCCCAAGCGTTGCGCAGCGGCTGGGATCTCGACCCAATCCAGCATTTCACGCGCTCTGGCCAAAGCGGCCCGCCGATCCAGCCCCTTGTGCAGGCGCACCGATTCGGCGATCTGCTCGCCCACCGTCAGCACCGGGTTCAGGCTGGTCATGGGCTCCTGAAAGACCATGGCCACCTCGTTGCCCCGCAAGCGCCGCATCTCGGCCTCGGGCAGGGCCAGCAGATTGACACGCTGTCCATCACGACGCACAAACCAGGCTTCGCCGGCCACTTCGGGACGAGCGCTGCGTGCATGCAGCCCCATCAGCGACAGACTGGTCACCGATTTGCCGGAGCCCGACTCGCCCACCAGGGCCAGGGTCTGGCCGGCCGGAATCTGAAAAGACACGTCGGCCACGCTCTGGATGCGCCCCTCGGGCGTCCCGAACGAGGTGGACAGACCCAGCACCTCCAGACGTGGCTGGCAACTCTCAAGCGGCTTGTTCATGCGGCCTTCCTCAGTTTGGGGTCCAGCAGATCGCGCACGCCGTCACCCAGCACCTGCAGCGACAAGGCCGTGAAGACAATGGCCAGACCCGGATAAAGAATCACCCAGAGGGCACGGTCGGCATAGTCGATGCTGCCGGCGATCATCGTGCCCCAGGTCGGGATCTCGGGCGGCACGCCCACCCCCAGAAACGACAACCCGGCCTCGCACAAAATGGCATAGGCAAAGATGAAAGTCAGTTGCACCAGGATCGGCGAGGCCAGATTGGGCAGGATGTGGCGCCACAGAATCCAGGGTGTGCGCACCCCCAGGGCCCGGGCCGCGTCGATGAACAGCAGCTCCCGCAGCACCAGGGTGGCGGCCCGCACCACGCGGGCGACCCGCGGGGTGTAGACGATGACCAGGGCCAACACCACGTTCCACAGCGAAGGCCCCAGAATCGCCACCAGCGCAATGCCCAGCAGGATGTCCGGGAACGACATCATCGCGTCCACCAGTCGCATCAGAGGCGCATCAAGCCGCCTGAAGTAGCCGGCCAACAGGCCCAGCAAGGTGCCCAGCACCACCGCCCCTGCCGCCGTCACCGAGCCGATCAACAGCGAGAACCGGGCCCCATGCACGATGCGCAGCCACACATCACGGCCCAGTTCGTCGGTGCCTGCCCAATGCACGGCTGACGGGGCTTGAAGGCGCGCGCTGATCTCAATGGCACCGGGGTCGGCGCTCGACAGGACCGGCCAAACCGAGGCCACCGCCACCACCACGCCCAGCAACACGGCCGCCAGCAGCACCACGCGCCTGCGAAACAGGCGCCCCAACACCTGACGCCAGGCCGAGGCCGGGCTCCCCATGGCTTGCAAGGTCGTCATTTGGCCTCCAGGCGAATGCGCGGGTCGACCACGGTGTACAACAGGTCGACCCCCAGGTTGATCAAGACATACACCGCAGCGATCACCAGCAAGGTGCCCTGAATCACGGGGTAATCGCGACGCAGCACCGCACGCACCACCAGATTGCCCACGCCCGGCAGGTTGAAAACCGTCTCGGTCACCACCGCCCCGCCAATCATCAGCGCCAGCGTCAACCCCAGCACGGTGACGATGGGCACCAGGGCGTTTCGCAGCACGTGGTGCCACAGAATGTGGTGTTCGGGCAGGCCCTTGGCCCGCGCCGTGCGCACATAGTCCTCTCCGAGGATGTCGAGCACCGAGGCCCGCGTGAAGCGGATGATCAAGGCCGAGTTCAACAGCCCCAGCACCAGGGCTGGCAGCACCAGGTGGTGCAGTCGCTCCAGCAGGGGCGTGTCGGGGTCGCCATAGCCCGAGGCCGGAAACCACCCGAGCTTGACGGCAAAGAACTGCATGAACAACAGCCCCAGCCAGAAGCTGGGCACGCTCGCCCCCAACATGGCCACACCACTGAGCAGCTGGTCGGCCCAATGCCCGCGCCAGACGGCGGCCACCGTGCCGCAGGGGATGCCGATCAGGGCCGCCACCAGCACGGCAAAACCGGCCAGGAACAAGGTGGGCTCGGCACGTTCCAGCAAGGCCTGGGTCACCGGGCGTTGCAGAAACAGCGACTCACCCAGGTTGCCCTGGGCGACCTGGGCCAGCCACAGCAGAAACTGGGTGCCCAAGGGGCGATCCAGCCCATACTCGGTGCGCACGCGGGCGATGTCGGCCGCCGTGGCCTGATCACCGAGCAACAGGGCCACCGGGTCGCCCGAGGCGAGCCGGGTCAGCAGGAAGACCAGCACCGCCACCAGGGCGAGCACCATCAAGGCACCGGCCAGACGCCGGATCAGAAAGCGAAGCATCTTGAGGCCCCTGTTCAGCCCAGTCGCACGTTGCAGAAGAACGGCCAGACCAATGGCACATAGCCTTGCAGCTTGCTCGAACGCGCCGACAGGGCATTGAACTTGCCCAACTCCATGAACGGCACCTCGTCATAGACCAGTTGCTGCACGCGCCCCCAGAGCGCCGCGCGCTTGCCCAGGTCGGCTTCCTGGTTGAAGGCCGCCAGGTGCTGTTTTTTGGCCGGGCTGTCCCACCAGCCTGGGGCATCGTCGCCCATCTGCGGCGGCGAGACCATGGGCTCCGGGAACAGCCCAGAGTGCGTGAAATACACGTCCCAGAGTTTGGGATCGTTGCGACGCTGCACCAGCGTGGCCCAGTCCACCACCTGCAGCTCGGTCTTGAAACCCGCCTTCTTGAGCTGTTCGGCCAGCACCAGCGCCATGTTGTAGTGAAACTCGTACTGCCGGCTGGCCATGATGCGGATCGGCTGCCCGTTGTAGCCGGCCTTGGCCGCCTGATCGCGCGCCTGTTGCGGGTTGCGCTCGTTGTACAGCGTCGCGCCTGCGGTCGAGAAATACGGTGTGCCCTTGGGAAAGAAATTGGGCTCAACCGCAAAAAATCGCCCATCACCAAAGCCCGCCGCCAGCATCTCGCCGCTGCCAGAGGCCGTTTGCACCGCCCGGCGCAAGGCCTGCGAGGCCAGCACACCCTCGCGGGTGTTGAACACCACGTACGGAAAGCCGAAGTTGGGCGTGAGAATGGCCTGCACGGCGGGCGCCCCCTTCTCCAGGCGCCCCATGGCCTCGACCGGCAACAGATCGGAAAAATGGAATTGCCCGGACAAGGCCCCTTCGACGCGCGTGTTGGCGTTGGGCACAGGCACAAAGCGCAGCTCATCGATCAGGGCCTGACGACGGCCGGCATAGCCGTCGGCCGCCTCACTGCGCGCGGCGTAGGCCGCGAACTTCACCAGCACCGTGAACTGATCGGGTCGGCGCTCCTTGAAGCGGTAGGGGCCGGTGCCAATGAACTCCTTGAGTTGAGGGGCCAGGCTCTCCTTGGGCATGACGGCGGCCATGGCCCCAGGCAAGGCCAATTGGGCCAGCAAGGGGGCATAGGGGGCCTTCAGTCGAATCTCCACCGTCAAAGGCCCGGTAGCCGTGAGCGACGCCACCTCTTTGGCCACCGCCTTGCCCCGGGCGGCCAGCTCCATCCAGCGCTGCAGCGACGCCACCACATCGCCCGAGTTCATCTCGCGGTCGTTGTGAAAGCGAACGCCTTTGCGCAAGGCGATGGTGTAGGTCAGCCCATCGCGCGAGACCTTGGGCAAGGCTTGCGCCAGCATGGGCGCCACGTTCCAGCGCGAATCGAAGGTGTAAAGCGGCTCATACACGTGCTGCATGAGGGTCGCCACCAGGTCCGACGAGCTGAGCATCGGATCCAGGCTCTGAGGCTCGGCCACCATGGCCAGGTTGACCGCACTGATGCCCTGGGCCTGCGCCACGCCCATCGTGGAGGACAGCCCCCCGAGCACGGCAGCGCCCGCCAGGCCCAGGCAGGTTCGCCGGTCGAGCAACGGGCCCGGGAGCCCGTGAGAAACATGAATGCTGGCTGAGTCTGGACACTGAGTCATGGCGCCTCCAAGTAAAGTTATTACAATATTAACGAACGAAGCGAAAATAACACCCAGTATTTCCACCTACTTCGCTTTGTTCATGTAAATTTCTTACAAATGCTAACGGATGATTACCTCTTCACGTGTCGAAATGTTGGGTCAGGCACCCTTGGCGTCAGATCGTCTGGCCCGCCCTCTTTCACCCGCCACCCGCGCCGGTGACTTTGTTTTTGTATCGGGCCAGGTGCCTACCGATGACAAGGGCCAGGTGATCGTGGGCGGCATTGAAGACCAGACCCGCCAGGTCTTCAAGCGGGTTGAGGAGGCCCTGGCACTCGCCGGTGCCACGCTGCAGGACGTCGCCAAGGTCAGCGTCTGGCTGGCCGATGCCCGTGACTTCGGCAGCTTCAACAGGGTCTATATGGAGTGCTTTGGTGAGCACCGTCCCGCCCGGTCGACGGTTGAATCAAGGCTGATGATCGACGCCAAGGTGGAAATCGACGTCACCGCCTACAAACCGCAGGCTTGAGCGCGAGAGCCGCCCACCTGTGGGGTGGCGGCTTCAGGTTCGTCGTGCCGGGCCCTTCACGCAGGGGCCCGGCAGCCTGCCTGGCGTGTGGCCCGCGCAGGCCACACGCCAAAGCCCGCGGTCATCCAGCCCGCGGCAACTGGCTGGCCTGGCGGGCCAGCGATTCAATGCGGGCCCAATCGCCCTGGGCCACCGCATCGGCCGGGGTGAGCCACGAGCCCCCCACGCAAGCCACATTCGGCAAGGCCAGAAACTCGTTCGCATTGGTGGGGCTGACGCCACCCGTGGGGCAGAAGCGGATGTCGCCAAAGGGGCCATGCCAGGCTTTCAGCATGGCCGGGCCGCCGGCTTGCATGGCCGGGAAAAACTTCAACTCAGTCAAGCCGTCTTCCATGGCGGCCATGATCTCGCTGCCGGTGGCCACGCCGGGCAGCAGGGGCAGCGCCAGGTCACGGCAGGCCTGGCCCAGCGCCGAGCTGTAGCACGGGCTGACCCCGAAGCGTGCGCCTGCGTTGACCGCAGCCTGGGCATCGGCCGCGCTGCGCAGCGTGCCGGCACCGGCCACGGCCTCGGGCACCTCGCGGGCAATCGCCTCGATGCAGGCCAGGGCCTGCGGGGTGCGCAGTGTCACCTCCAGCATGCGGATGCCGCCCGCCACCAGGGCGCGGGCCAGCGGGACGGCATGGGCCACGTCGTTGAGCACGATCACCGGGATGACCGGCGCATCGCGCATCACCGCCAGGGCGGTCAATGGTGTGGCGAGAGGGGGGGCAAGGGGTTTCACAGCCATGTGCAGGCTCCTTCTTCAGCGGTGAGGGCATGCCTGCGCATGCCCGTGAACAGTTCGCGCCCGCAACCGAGCGCATTCGCAGCCTGCAACTCGGCAGGCATCTGGGCCAGCGCTCGGCCGGCCCAGGTGGTTTCATCGACCAGAACGTCGAGCGTACCGGCCACAGCATCCAGTCGGATCAGATCGCCGTCTTGAACCTTGGCCAGCGGACCGCCGGCCAAAGCCTCGGGAGAGACGTGGATGGCCGCCGGCACCTTGCCCGAGGCACCACTCATGCGGCCATCGGTCACCAGCGCCACCTTGAAGCCGCGGCCCTGCAACACGGCCAGCGGCGGCGTCAGCTTGTGCAGTTCAGGCATGCCGTTGGCCCGCGGCCCTTGCCAGCGCACCACGCAGACCAGGTCACGGTCGAGTTCGCCGGCCTTGAAGGCGGCATGGAGTTCGTCCTGCGAGTTGAACACCCGGGCCGGCGCCTCGATCACATGGCGGTCTTCGGGCACCGCCGACACCTTGATCACGCTGCGACCCAGGCGTCCCCGCAACAAGCGCAAGCCCCCGGTGGCGCTGAACGGCTGGCTGGCCGGCCGCACCACGCTGTCGTCGCCGCTGGCACCGATGTCGCGCCATTGCAAGGCCTGGCCCGCCCCCCCTGCTTCAGGGATGCGGGTGTATTCACGCAGCCCCCCGGAGCGCACGGTCAGCACATCCTCATGCATCAGGCCGGCGTCCAGCAGTTCGCGGATCACAAAGCCCGGGCCGCCCGCCGCCTGGAACTGGTTCACATCCGCGCTGCCATTCGGGTAGACACGCGTCAGCAGCGGCACCACCTCGGAAAGTTCGGAGAAATCGTTCCAGTCAATCAGGATGCCCGCCGCACGGGCCACGGCCACCCAGTGGATCAGGTGGTTGGTCGAACCGCCCGTGGCCAGCAAGGCCACCATGGCGTTGACGATGCAGCGTTCGTCCACCACCTGCCCGATCGGGGCAAACCGGCGCGCCCGGGTGATGCCCAGCACGGTGCGGGCCGCCTCGCGGGTGAGCTCGGCGCGCAGCGCCTGGCCAGGGTTCACGAAGGCCGTGCCCGGCACGTGCAGGCCCATGGCCTCCAGCAGCATCTGGTTGCTGTTGGCCGTGCCGTAGAACGTGCAGGTGCCTTCGCCGTGGTAGGCCTTGATCTCGGCCTCCAGCAAGGCTTCGCGCCCGACCAGGCCTTGGGCGGCCTGCTCGCGCACCTTGGCCTTGTCATTGTTCGACAGACCCGAGGTCATGGGCCCCGCCGGCACAAACACCGTGGGCAGGTGGCCGAACTGCAGGGCGCCGATCAGCAACCCTGGCACGATCTTGTCGCACACACCCAGCATCAAGGCGGCATCGAACACGTCATGGCTCAGGGCCACTGCCGTGCTCATGGCGATCACGTCGCGGCTGAACAGGCTGAGTTCCATGCCCGCCGTGCCCTGCGTCACGCCATCGCACATGGCTGGCACGCCGCCGGCCACCTGGGCCGTGGCCCCATGCAGCCGGGCTTCGGACTTGATCAGGTCCGGGTAATGCTGCAACGGCGAATGCGCCGACAGCATGTCGTTGTAGGCCGTGACGATGCCGATGTTGGGGGCCTTTTCGGCCACGATGCGAAAGCGGTCGTGACCGGGCACACCGGCAAAGGCGTGGGCCACATTGGCGCAGCCCATGCGGTCGGCGCCTCGGGGCTGGCGCGCGGCCGCCTCGATGCGGGCCAGGTAGGCTTCGCGGCCCGGGGCACTGCGCTCGACGATGCGGCGCGTGACAGCTTCAACGGTGGGATGGAGTTTCATGGTTTATGTAACTAAATTACAACGCTATGGTAACGCCGAAGACCGGGCTTTGGGCCCAGCCCTGGTTACAGAATGGGTACGAACTCTGTGGCCGCCCTGTTGGCTTCAGGATCCAGCAGCCGACCTCGCCCGGCGCATCGGCCAATCCTGCAGCTGTTTGACCATGGTCAAATTTCTACGCTAGCGCCCCCACGCGGCGGAATCAAGCTTCTGAAACAATTCAGACATGCCCTTACCGCTGTCCCCCCGTCCCCGGTTGCAGGCGCTGCCCCGGTGTGCCGGGGCTCAGCACCCCCGGGCACTACGTAGCATCCACACGCCCACCCTGGCGGGCCTGGGTGACACTTTGCTGGGCGCTTACGCACCCAAAAAACAAATTCAAGCCAACTCATCATCCTATGTGCGCCACCTGGCGCCTTGATGAATCCATCTGAGGAGAAAGACAGCATGTACAAACACCTTTTCGTCCCCGTCGACGGCTCTGAACTGTCCCACCGTGCCATGGATGGCAGCATCGAACTCGCGCTGCAGCTCGGCGCCAAGATCACGGGCTTCGTGGTCGAACCCGACATGCCGCTGTCCACCATCAGCAGCGACGCCACGGTGGCCACCGCCCGCATGAAAGAGCATGAAGACCGCAACCTGAGCCACGCCAATGCCTTGTTGACGCAGTTTGAAGAGCGCGCCCAGGCCGCTGGCGTGACCTTTGCCGGCCTGACCGTGACTGCCTACGCCGTCGACCACGCCATCCTTGAAGAAGCCGAAAAGGCCGGTTGCGACATGATTGTCATGATCACCCACGGACGCGGCCCGCTGGGCGAGTTTGTCTTCGGTTCGCACACCAAGAAGATCATCGCCCGCAGCAAGCTGCCGGTGCTGGTGCTGCACTGACCTCGCTCCCGGGCGCCGGAGCGCCGGCCCCCTGCCCGCCGGCGGGTGCCCGGCTCTGCCGGCGCCAGCCTCCCTGTGCCGACCTCGGTCCCTGCCTGCCACGGGCCTCATGCAGGTGCCGGCACCCTTTCTGCCCCTGTCACGCCCCAGTCTGAGGCCTGGCCCAAGCGGGTGACGCACCATTTTCCAACCTGCCTGAAGCCGCAGGTTCGGTTCATGCCCAGGCCTGGGCACCCTGTGCTTTCCACACTTTTCCCTCTGTACGCAGGCCCTTGAACGATGGCGCGGGCCACACACGGCCCTGTGATCGACCCTGCGACCGGTGGGGTTGGCACAGCCTTTGCATTCCTTCTTGTATCCAAGATTGAATGCATTGACATGGTGCACCACCCAATTTCCCAGCCGACCGCCCAGCCCCAGGCCCAGCCCGCCACCGAACCGGCATGGCTTCATCGGCTGCATTCACCCCTTCAAACCAGCCTCGACGGCCCGCTGGCGGGCTTGACGTTTGCGGTCAAGGACAACATCGACGTGGCAGGCCTGCCCACCACGGCGGCCTGCCCCGCCTTCAGCCTGACCGCCGCGTCCCATGCGACCGTGGTGCAGCGGCTGCTGGCCGCGGGCGCCAGCCTGCACGGCAAAACCAATATGGACCAGTTTGCCTGCGGCCTGAACGGCACCCGTTCGCCGTACGGGCCGGTACCGAACGCGTTCGATCCCGAGCTGGTCAGCGGCGGCTCCAGCTCGGGTTCGGCCTGGGTGGTGGCCACCGGCCAGGTGGATTTCGCCCTGGGCACCGACACGGCTGGCTCGGGCCGGGTGCCGGCCGGGCTGAACAACATCGTCGGGCTGAAGCCCTCCAAGGGCCTGATCAGCGCCCACGGCGTGCTGCCCGCGGCCCAAAGCGTGGACTGCGTGTCCATCTTCGCCCGCACCGTCGAGGTGGCCGTGCAGGTGCTGCACACCCTGGCCGCCCATGACCCGGCCGACCCTTTCTCGCGCCATCTGCCCCTGCTCGACCAGCCGCTGCCTGCCAGCTTTGTGTTCGGCGTGCCCGACCGCCTCGAGTTCTTCGGTGATGACCTGGCCCGCAGCGCCTTTGACCAGGCCCAGGCGCGCCTGGCCTCGTTGGGCGGCACAGCGCGCACCATCGACTACGCCCCGCTGGCCGAAGCCGCAGCCCTGCTTTACGAAAGTGCCCTGGTGGCTGAGCGATATGCCGCCGTGCGCGACTTCTTTGACGCCCACGAGACCGAGGTCATCGAGCCCGTGCGCAGCATCCTGGGGGCTGGCCGCCGCTACAGCGCCGCCGATCTGGTGCAGGCCCAGGTCCGCCTCAAGGCCTGCGCCCAACGCGTGGTCGACCTGTGGCAGCAGATCGACGTGCTGCTGGTGCCCACCGCGCCAACCCACTACAGCATCCAGGCCATGCTGGCCGACCCGGTGACACTGAACCGCAACCTGGGCCAGTACACCAACTTCGTCAATCTGCTCGACTACGCCGCCTTGTCGGTGCCCAGCAGCCTGCGCCCCGACGGCCTGCCCTTCGGGATCACCTTGATCGGCCCCTGCGGCAGCGATCTGCAACTGGCCGAGCTGGGCCAGCGCTACCAGCAGGCCGCCGGTCTGCCTCTGGGCGCCACCGGCCAGGCCTTGCCCGCACCCAAACCCCTGCCCGGCCTGCACCGAGCCAGCGCCCCCGCCCACCTGAAACTGGCCGTGGTCGGCGCCCACCTGTCAGGCATGCCGCTCAACCACCAGCTCACCGAGCGGGGCGCGACCCTGCTGGAAGCCACCACCACGTCGGCCCACTACCGGCTGTTGGCGCTGCCGGGCACCACCCCGCCCAAACCTGGCCTGCAACGCCGGCCCGGCCAAGGCGCGCCCATCGCGGTCGAGGTCTGGAGCCTGCCCATGCCCCAGGTTGGCAGCTTTCTGGCCGGGGTGCCGGCGCCGCTGGGCCTGGGCAGCCTCGAACTTGTCGACGGGCGCTGGGTGCATGGCTTCATCTGCGAAGGCCATGCCCTGGACGGCGCCACCGACATCACATCACACGGTGGCTGGCGGGCCTACATGGCCGCCAGCCAGGCCCGCCGCTGACCCCCACCCACCGACCACCCCAGACCAGGAGCCCACCCATGAGCCCAGCCTCCCGTTCCCGCCAAGCCCTGAACCGGCGCCAGGTGCTGCAAGCCGGCAGCGCCGTCGCCCTGGCCAGCCTGGCCGCCCCGACCGTTCTCCACGCCCAGACGGGCCCCAAGATCCGCATCGGTTACTGGCCCATCGCCGCCGGCCTGCCCTTCTACGCGGCGGTGGAGATGGGCTTCTTCAAGGAGGCCGGCCTCAATGTGGAGGTGCAGCGCCACGCTGGCGCCCAGCAGATCATGGAGGCCATGCTGTCCGACCGCTGCGACGGCAGTGCCAATGGCACCGGTTCGGCCAACATCGCCATCGGCGAGCTGGCGGCCCCGGGCACCTTCAAGATCTTCTGCTCCAACCCCAGCAACGCCAAATACGTGCTCGACGAAGTGCTGGTGCCCAGTGCCAGCCCGGCCAAGGTGATGGCCGACCTGAAGGGCAAGCGTGTCGCGTCGGGCCCTGGCATCCAGAACGTGACCCTGGCCAAGACCGTGCTGGAGCGCGGCGGGGCCACCGGCGCCACCGTCGTCGAGCTGCCCATCGGCCAGCATGTGGCGGCTCTCGCGGCCGGCCAGGTCGATGGCTGCTACACCCTGGAGCCCACGGGCACCATCGGGCGCCTGAACAGCAGCACCCGCGTGCTGGAGGCCGGCGTGATCTCCCGCTACGTGCTGGGCGATCCCATGGCGCCCTGGTTCGGTGGCTCGGCCTCACTGACCGCGGCCTTCATCAAGAAGTACCCGGCTGAGGCCCACAAATTCATTGCCGCCTACGCCAAGGGCGTGGCCCATGTGCGCAGCAAACCGGCCGATGCACGTCAATACCTCAAGGGCTACACCGCGATTGAAGGCCCCCTCACCGGCGAGGTGCCTCTGGCGGCCTATACGCTGTACAACGAGTTCACGGCCGCTGACATCGCGCATTTCCAGAAGTTCTTCGACCTGTTCTCGGACAAGGGCATCTTTGCTTCGCGCCTGCTGGTGGACAGCATGCTCTACAAGGCTTGAGCGCCATGGGCAGCCCCCTTCCCTCCCCCATCGCAGCGCCAGGCCAGACGCCTGCCCTCACGCCCGACACCCCGCAGCCCTGGCAGGCCCCCTCGGCCCAGCAGCTGCCCGCCCCGCGCCGCTTCTCGGCGTCGGCTTCGGCCGCCTTGCCCCTGGCCGGCCCCCTGCTGCTATTCATCGCCTGGGATCTGGTGGTGCGCGTGGGCTGGGTCAAACCCATCCTGCTGCCGGCGCCGGCCGACACCCTGGCCACCCTGATCACCGGGCTGGCCGGGGGTGCCCTGCTGGGCGACTTTCTGACCACTGTCTGGCGCACCGTGCAGGCCTTTGTGCTGGCCGCCGTGCTCGGCGTGCCCCTGGGCGTGCTGCTGGGCAGCCAGGAGCGCGCCTACCGCAGCGTCGAGTTTCTGATCGACTTCTTCCGCTCCACGCCCTCGTCGGCCCTGATCCCGCTGTTTCTGATGATCTTTGGCGTGTCCGACGTCAACAAGATCGCCATCGCGGCCTTCGGCGCCTGTCTGATCGTGGTCTTCAACAGCGCCTATGGCGTGATCAACGCGCGCAAGCAACGGGTGATGGCGGCCCAGGTCATGGGGGCCAGCCGCTGGCAGACCTTCCGCGACGTGTTGATCTGGGAGAGCCTGCAGCCCAGCTTCGTCGGCCTTCGCTCGGCCGTGTCCATGGCCTTGGTCATCGTCATCGTGGCCGAGATGTTCATCGGCGCCGACAGCGGCCTGGGTCACCGCATCATCAATTCACAACAGGTGATGAACGTGCGCGACATGTACGCCTCGATCCTGGCCGCCGGGGCCCTGGGCTATGTGCTGAACATCAGTTTTCTGCTGGCCGAACGCCGCATCGTCCACTGGAGCGGGAGATAAGCCATGAGTGTGGTCGCCAACGCCCCCGTCTTCGCCGACCTGCCCGCGCCGGCCTTTCGCCCCGGCCCGGCCGGAACCCATATCACCCTCCGCGGCCTGACCAAGTACTTTGCCGGCTGGCCGCTGTATGAGAACTTCGACCTCGACATCCCCAAAGGCAAGATCGTTTCGGTGTTCGGGCCCAACGGCTGCGGCAAGAGCACCCTGATCAACATGATCGCCGGCCTGGTGCCCATCGATTCGGGCGAGGTGCTGTTCGACGGCAAGTCGCTCAAGGACACCCAGATCGGCTACGTGTTCCAGAACTACCGCGAGGCGCTGTTCCCCTGGATGCGCACCCTGGACAACATCGCCTACCCGCTCAAGCTGCAAGGCTGCAGCAAGGCCGAGGTGGATCGCCGCATGGAGGAGCTGGTGGCCTCGTTCGATGTCAAGTTCGACCTGCGGCGCTACCCCTACGAGCTGTCGGGCGGCCAACAGCAGACCGCCTCCATCATGCGGGCGCTGGCACCCCGCCCCGAAGTGCTGTTTCTGGACGAGCCTTTCTCGGCGCTCGACTTCGAGATGACCTTGTTCATCCGCGAGAAACTGCAAGAGGTGTTCATGCAGACCGGCACCACCATGCTGCTGGTCTCGCACGACCTCGAAGAGGCGGTGTACCTGGCCGACGAGGTGCTGCTGTTGACCAAGCGCCCCACCCGGGTGGCCGAGATCCTGCGCTATGACGCCCCTCGCCCGCGCACCGTCGACACCCTCAGCGAGCCCGATTTTGTGAGCACCCGGCGCCGCAGCCTGGAGATCTTCCAACGCGAGGTGCGCCGATGAGCCGAGACACCTCCCCTGAAGCCCTGGCGCGCTACGTGGATGCCGCAGCCCTGGTCCTGGGCCTGCCGCTGACAGCCGAGCAACGACCGGGCGTGCTGGCCTACTTCGGCATGGCGGCGCGCTTTGCCGCCGTGCTCGAAGCCACCGAACTGCTGCCACACGACGAATCGGCCCTGCGCTTCGAGCCGGTACCCGCACTCCCCCCGCCCCCCGCTCCAGTCGACCCACTGGCCACGCCCACCGGAGACGACCATGCCCCATGAAGCCAGCCCCTGGCTGGGCCAGGACGCCTGCGCCATGGCCCAGGCCGTGCGCACCGGCCAGCTCAGTGCCAGCAGCCTGATCGAGGCCAGCCTGCAGCACATCGAACGGCACAACCCACAGCTGAACGCCTTTACCGCGGTGCTGGCCGAACGGGCCCGCCAACGCGCCCGCCAGCTCGACGCCGACCCGCTGCTGCGCCACGGCCCCCTGGCCGGCGTGCCCTTTGCCGTGAAAAATCTGTTCGACATCGCCGGGCTGCCCACCCTGGCCGGATCGCGCATCGAGCGTGACAGCCCGGGCGCCACGGCCGATGCGTTGCTGGTGCGCCGCCTGGAGGCCGCGGGCGCGGTGCTGGTGGGCGCGCTCAACATGGACGAATACGCTTACGGCTTCACCACCGAGAACAGCCACGAGGGCCCCTGCCGCAATCCGCACGACCCGGCACGCATCGCGGGCGGCTCGTCGGGCGGCTCTGGGGCCGCCGTGGCCGGTGGGCAGGTGCCGCTGAGCCTGGGCTCCGACACCAACGGCTCGATCCGCGTGCCGGCCTCGCTGTGCGGTGTGTTCGGCCTCAAGCCCACCTTTGGCCGCCTGCCGCGCACGGGCAGCTACCCCTTTGTCTCCAGCCTGGACCACCTGGGCCCGTTTGCCCGCTCGGTGCGCGACCTGGCCCTGAGCTACGACCTGATGCAAGGCCCCGAGGACGACCGTCAGGCCCGCGACCCGGGCTGCGCCCAGCGCCCAGTGCAGGCCTGCAGCCCCTGGCTGGCCCAAGGCGTGGGCGGCCTGCGCATCGGCATCCTGGGGGGGTGGTTCGAAGAGCAGGCCAGTGCCCCGGCCCGCCGTGCGGTGCAGCAGGTGGCCCAGGCCCTGGGGGCCAGCACCCGCCACGAGCTGCCCCTGGTCGAGGCCGGGCGGGCCGCCGCCTTTGTGATCACCAATGCCGAGGCCGCCAGCGGCCACCTGAACGACCTGCGCCAGCGCGCCGACGACTTCGAACCCCTGTCACGCGACCGCTTTCTGGCCGGCACGCTGATCCCGGCCGCCTGGGTGAGCCGCGCCCAACGCGTGCGCCTGCGCTATGCCCAGGCCGTGGCGGCGGTGTTCCAGCAGGTGGACCTGCTGCTGGCGCCAGCCACCCCCTGTACCGCCACGCCGATCGGTGCCGAAACCCTCCAGATCGACGAGCGCCAGTGGCCCCTGCGCCCCAGCATGGGCCTGCTCACCCAACCCATCTCGTGCATCGGCCTGCCGGTGTGCAGCGTGCCGGTGTGGGCATGCGACCCGGCCCTGCCCCACCTGCCGATCGGTGTGCAACTGATCGCCGCCCCCTGGCGGGAAGACCTGGCCTTGCGCGCCGCCGCCGCACTGGAGGCCCTGGGCGTGACCCGGGCCCCGATCGCGTCGGCATTCCAGCCCCATTGAAAGCCCATGCCCATGCCCATGCCCATGCCCATGCCCATGCCCATGCCCATGCCCATCAATCTTCCCGACGTGCTCAGCGAAGTACAGGCCGTCTTTGCGCGCTACGAAGACGCCCTGGTCAACAACCGCGTCGAGGTGCTCGACGAGCTGTTCTGGAACAGCCCGCACACCCTGCGCTATGGCGCCACCGAAAACCTGCTGGGCTACGAGGCGATCCAGGCCTTTCGTGCCGGGCGATCGCCACAGGGCCTGGCGCGCAGCCTGCACAACACCGTGATCACCACCTACGGCCAGGACTTCGCCACCGCCAACACCGAGTTCCGCCGCACCGGCAGCCCGCGCCTGGGCCGGCAGAGCCAGACCTGGATGCGCACGCCCGAAGGCTGGCGCGTGGTGGCCGCCCATGTGAGCCTGCTCGACTGACCCCGCTATTTCTCTTGGGCAGCGTGGACCGGGGTTCCCGCTGTCACCTTTTGCAAGTGCCCCCGACCTGAACCCATGGAGCCTGAAACATGAACCGCAAGCTGAATCGCCGTCTCGCCCTGCAAACCCTCGCCAGCACTGGCGCCGTGGCCTCGTTCGGCCCGCTGAGCCTGCTGGCCCATGCCCAGAAACCACTCACCGTGGGGGTGGTCTACGTCGGCCCCCGCGATGACTACGGCTACAACCAGGCCCATGCCCAGGCCGCCGCCGAGCTCAAGAAGCTGCCCGGCATCAAGGTGGTCGAAGAAGAGAACGTGCCCGAGACGGCGGCCGTGCAAAAGACCATGACCGGCATGATCGCCCAGGACGGCGCCAGCCTGCTGTTCCCCACCTCGTTCGGCTACTTCGACCCGCACATCCTGGCCCTGGCCCCCAAATACCCCGATGTGCGCTTCTCGCACTGCGGCGGCCTGTGGACCGAAGGCAAGCACCCCAAGAACGTGGGCAGCTTCTTCGGCTACATCGACGAATGCCAGTACCTCAATGGCGTGGTGGCTGGCCACATGAGCAAAAGCCGCAAGATCGGCTTCGTGGCTGCCAAGCCGATTCCACAGGTGCTGCGCAACATCAACGCCTTTTTGATGGGCGCACGCTCGGTGCACCCGGACATCACCTGCAGCGTGATCTTCACGGGCGACTGGTCCATGGCCGTCAAGGAGGCCGAGGCCACCAACAGCCTGGCCGACCAGGGCGTGGACGTGTTCACCATGCACGTCGATGGCCCCAAGGTGGTGGTCGAAACCGCGGCCAAGCGCGGCAAGATGGTCTGTGGCTACCACGCCAGCCAGGCCAAGCTGGCCCCGGCCGCCTACCTGACGGGCGCCGAGTGGAATTGGCTCACCGCCTACAAGACCATCATCGAAGCCGCCCAGGCCGGCAAGCCGCACCCCAACTTCCTGCGGGGCGGCCTGAAAGAGGGCTACGTGAAGATGTCGCCCTACGGCGCCAGCGTGAGCGACGCGGCCAAGAAGAACGCCGACGAGGTCAAGGCCAAGATGCTGGCGGGCAGCTTCGACATCTTCAAGGGCCCGCTCAAGGACAACAAGGGCAACACCATCCTGGCCGCTGGCAAGGTGCTCAAGCAGACCGACCTGGAGCTTGAGAAGATGAACTACCTTGTCGAAGGCGTGGTCGGTTCGATCTGACACCCGCGCGGCCCATCGTCATGCGCAACGCCCTGCGGGAAATCGCTCTGCCCATCGGCGCCCTTGCGGCGGCGCTGCTGGTGTTTGGTGCACTGGTCTGGCTGGCCGGTGTGGATCCATTCGACATGGCCTGGCTGCTTTTCAAAGGGGCCTTCGGTGATGCCTTCTCGTGGCAGAACACCCTGCAACGCGCCGCCCCGCTGATGCTGACCGCGCTGTGCGTGGCCCTGCCGGCCCAGGCCGGCCTGGTGGTGATCGGAGGCGAAGGGGCCCTGGTGCTGGGCGGTCTGGCCTGTGCCACGGTGGCCACCCAGTGGCCCCTGCCGGCCAACCTGGCCGGCAGCGTGCTGGCCTGCGCGGCGGGCGCCTTGGCCGGCGCACTGTGGGTGATGTTGGCGGGGGCGCTGCGCCAGTACCGCGGCATCAATGAAACCATCAGCAGCCTGTTGCTGGCCTATGTGGCGATCGGCCTGTTCAAGCACCTGGTCGAAGGGCCGCTGCGCGACCCGGGCAGCCTGAACAAGCCATCCACCCTCACGCTGTCCGAGGGCCTGCGCATCGGCGGCATCGCCGGCTCCGATGTTCACTGGGGCCTGGTGCTGGGTGTGCTGGCCTGCGGGCTGCTGGGCGGCTGGCTGCACCTGACTGCTTCGGGCTTTGCCCTGCGGGTGGTCGGCGGCAACCGGCGCACGGCCCAGCTCATGGGCCTGCCCGCCACCCGCCTGGTGCTGCTGGCCTGTGCCCTGGGCGGGGCCTGTGCCGGCCTGGCCGGCGCGGTCGAGGTGGCCGCCGTGCACACCAACGCCAACGCCTCGCTGATCGCGGCCTACGGCTATGCGGGCATCCTGGTCTCGTTCATTGCCCGCCACCAGCCCCTGGCCATCGTGCCGGTGGCCATCCTGTTCGGCGGCTTTGGCGCCGCCGGAAGCCTGCTGCAACGTCGGCTCGGCCTGCCGGACGCCTCGGTGCTGGTGCTGCAGGGCCTGACCTTTGTGTTCATCCTGGCCAGCGAGGCCTTGCGCCAGGGCGACCCTGCGGCGCTGTGGCGCCGCCTGTGGCCGACCAGCCCGGCGCTGAAGGAGTCCAGACCATGAGCAGCGACCAATGGATCACCCTGCTGGCGGCCATCGCAGGCGGGGCCTTGCGCGTGGGCGCGCCTTTTCTGTTCGTCAGCCTGGGGGAATGCCTGACCGAGAAATCAGGTCGCATCAACCTGGGCCTGGAAGGGGTGCTGGTGCTGTCGGCCATGGCCTCTTTCGGTGGCGCCTACCTCAGCGGCTCGCCCTGGGTGGGCGTGCTGTGCGGGGCCCTGGCAGGCGCCGCCCTGGCCAGCCTGCACGCGGGCCTGTGCAGCCTGCCCGGCGTCAACGACGTGGCCACCGGCATCGCCCTGATGCTGTTCGGCACGGGCCTGGCCTTCTACCTGGGCAAGGCCCTGATCCAGCCTCAGGCCCCGCAATTGCCAGCCCTGCCCCTGGGCCAATGGAGCAGCAACGCCGCCGTGCAGGCCGCCCTGCAGGTGAACGTGCTGCTGCCGCTGGGCCTGGTGCTGGCCGCGCTGATGAGCTGGGCCTTTGCCAACACCCGCCTGGGCCTGTTGGTGCGCCTGGCCGGCGACTCGGCCGACGCCGCACGCGCCCTGGGCTACTCGGTGGGCGGCATCCGCTGGGCCGCCACGGCCTGCGGCGGCTTGATTGCCGGCCTGGGTGGGGCATCGCTGACGTTGTTCTACCCCGGCAGCTGGAACGAAGGCATCTCCAGCGGCCAAGGCTTGATCGCCGTCGCCCTGGTCATCTTTGCCCGCTGGAGCCCGCTGCGTTGTGTGGGCGCGGCCGCCCTGTTCGGCGGTGCGGGCGCCATCGGCCCCGCCTTGCAGTCGGTGGGCATCGGCTGGGGCTATCACCTGTTCAACACCGTGCCCTACGTGCTGACCCTGCTGATCCTCGTGATCACCTGCCGCCCCGGCAGCGTGGCCGCCGGCAGCCCCGGTGAACTGTCATCACGCTGATCCAGTTGGCCCCCAATCAACCAAGCCCCTGACACCATGAGCCCCCTCCTTCCCACCCCGACCTCGCTCCACGTGGATGCCCAGCCCTACGCCTGGCCCTGGAACGGCGCGCTGCGCATCGACAACACCGCCCTGATCGTGATCGACATGCAGACCGATTTCTGCGGCCACGGTGGCTATGTCGACGTGATGGGCTACGACATCTCGCTCACCCGGGCCCCCATCCAGCCCCTGCGCCGGGTGCTGGCCCGCCTGCGCGCCCTGGGCCTGCTGGTGATCCACACCCGCGAAGGTCACCGCCCCGACCTGTCGGACCTGCCCGCCAACAAACGCTGGCGCTCACGCCAGATCGGCCGGGACGGCCTGGGCATTGGCGACGCCGGGCCCTGCGGCCGCATCCTGGTGCGGGGCGAGCCAGGCTGGGAGCTCATCCCCGAGCTGGCCCCCTTGCCCGGCGAGCTGGTGATTGACAAGCCCGGCAAGGGCTCGTTCTACGCCACCGACCTGGACATGGTGCTGCGCCTGGCCGGCATCGAGAACCTGATCCTGGGGGGCATCACCACCGACGTGTGCGTGCACACCACGATGCGCGACGCCAACGACCGCGGTTTCGAATGCCTGCTGCTGTCCGATGGCACGGCCGCCACCGACCCGGCCAACCACCAGGCCGCGCTCGACATGATCACCATGCAGGGGGGCGTGTTCGGCGCCCACGCCAGCTCGGACCAACTGCTGCAGGCCCTGGCGGGGCTTTCATCCATCTAGTGCACCTTGACGTCCTCAAGCCCCCAGGAGCCCACCATGCCCGGCACCACCCCAACCCCTTTGTCTGGCCAGCACCAGCACCCACACCCCATCGGGGCGCTGCCCGCAGGCACCGGCGCCCTGGCGCTGGACACCTACCGGCTCACCAAGCGCTTTGGCGCCTTCACCGCTCTGGACAGCGTGGACCTGAAGGTGGCCGCCGGCAGCGTGCACGCCCTGCTGGGTGAAAACGGCGCCGGCAAGAGCACGCTGGTGAAATGTGTGGCCGGCTTCCAGCGTGCCGAAGAGGGCAGCGTGCTGATTGACGGACGCGAACAGGCCATCAGCAACCCCGTGGTCGCCCGGGCCTTGGGCATCGGCATGGTGTATCAGCACTTCACGCTGGCCCCGGGCATGAGCGTGGCCGAAAACCTGCTGCTGGCTGGCGGTCAGGTGCCGGGCCTGATCCACTGGCACGAGCGCCGTGGCGAGCTCAAGCGCTTCATCGAATCCACACCGTTCCGGCTGGACCTGGATGCCCGGCCAGCCGAACTGGCGGCCGGCGAAAAGCAGAAGCTGGAACTGCTCAAGCAGTTGTACCTGCGCCCGCGCCTGCTGATCCTGGACGAACCCACCTCGGTGCTGACCCCACAAGAGGCCAACGAAGTCCTGGGCCATGTGCGGGAACTGGCACGCCAGCGCCTGTGCACGGTGCTGATCATCACGCACAAGTTCCGCGAGGTGATGGCCTATGCCGATGCCGTGTCGGTGCTGCGCCGCGGCCAAGCCGTGCTGCACGCCGAAGTGGGTGACACCAGCCCGGCCCGGCTGGCCCGCGCCATGATGGGCGAGGCCGAGAGCCCGCCTGACGCGCCGGCCGGCGGCCTGTCCGAAACCGCCCCCCGCCGCCCGCTGGCGGCCGATGCCCCGGTGGCCCTGGAAGTACGGGGCCTGCAGGCACCCGGCGACCGGGGCCTGCCCGCCGTGCACGACCTGAGCCTGCAGGTGCGGGCGGGTGAGATCCTGGGGGTGGCCGGGGTGTCCGGCAACGGCCAGCGCGAACTGGTCGAGGCCCTGGTGGGCCAGCGTGCACGCACTGCGGGCAGCGTTCTGGTGGCAGGCCAGGCCTATCACGCCCGGCGCGAAGAGACCCGCCGCCTGCGGGTGCGCAGCCTGCCCGAAGAGCCGCTGCGCAACGCCTGCGTCGGCGAACTCAGCGTGGCGCAGAACATGGCCTTGCGCGACTTCGACCAGCCCCCGCTGAGCCGCCACGGCTGGCTGAGGCCGCGCCTGTGGCGCCAGCGCGCACGCGACTGGATTGCGGCCTACGGCGTCAAGACCCGCAGTGAAAACGCCCCCATCAAGAGCCTGTCGGGCGGCAATGTGCAGCGGGCCGTGCTGGCCCGCGAACTGGCCGGCGACATCCAGGTGCTGATGGCGGCCAACCCGGTGTTCGGCCTGGATTTTGCCGCCGTGCGTGAGATCCACCAACGCATCCTGCAGGTGCGAGAGCGTGGCGGTGCCGTGCTGTTGGTCAGCGAAGACCTGGACGAACTGCTTGAGCTGGCAGACCGGGTGGTGGTGATGAGCGAGGGCCGCATCGTTTACGAAACCGCTGCCGCGGGGGCCGACCGACTTCAGTTGGGGGCCCACATGGGCGGCGGTGCCCATTGAGGGACCGCCCTCCAGTCACCCCTCTCCCCTGCCCCCCATTCCATCCGCACGGAGCCCACCATGAGCACCCTCACCCTTGCCGCCCGACCCTTCGACTACGTGTTCGACCCGGCCCACACCGCCCTGTTGATCATCGACATGCAACGCGATTTCGTGGAACCCGGGGGATTTGGCGAATCACTGGGCAACGACGTGAGCCTGCTGCAGGCCATCGTGCCAGCCTGCCAGGCCGTGCTGCAGGCCTGGCGCGAGCTGGGCGCCTGTGTCGTGCACACGCGCGAAGCCCATCGCCCCGACCTCAGCGACTGCCCGCCCGCCAAGCGCCTGCGGGGCCAGCCACGCCTGCGCATCGGCGACCCAGGTCCGATGGGACGCATCCTGGTGGCCGGAGAACCCGGCAACCAGATCATCCCCGAGCTGGCCCCACTGCCCGGCGAGATCGAGATCGACAAACCGGGCAAAGGCGCTTTTTATGCCACCGGACTGCATGAGCGGCTGCAACAGCGCGGCATCAGCCACCTGATCGTGATGGGCGTGACCACGGAGGTCTGCGTCCAGACCAGCCTGCGCGAGGCCAATGATCGCGGCTACGACTGCCTGTTGCTGGAAGACTGCACCGAAAGCTACTTTGCCGCCTTCAAGGCAGCCACCCTGGACATGGTGAGCGCCCAGGGCGCCATCGTGGGCTGGGTCGCGCCCAGTGCCGCCCTGCTCGGCCTGCTGGGCATGTCAGCCTGATACAGTCCTGCCGTGCACACCACAGGTCAACAGATTCCCCGCGCTCACCGCGCTCCCGCCCGCCGTTCGCGCGCCGACGACGTCTACGATCAGCTCAAGGCCGACATCGCGGGCTTCCAACTGGTGCCCGGCGACCGCTTCTCCGAAAACGAGCTGTGCGAGCGGTTGCAGGTCTCGCGCACCCCGGTGCGCCAGGCCCTGGTCCGGCTGCAGCAGGAAGGCTATGTCGAGGTGCAGTTTCGCAGTGGCTGGCGGGTGCTGCCGTTTGATTTCGAGCAGTTCGAGCAGCTGTACGACCTGCGTCAGGTGCTGGAATCAACCGCCGTGCAGCGCCTGTGCTCGGGTGACGAGAAGGTGGACCAGGCCTTGCTGCGCCAGCTCGAAGGCATCTGGCTGGTCCCGGAGGCCGAACGCAGCCACGACGGCACCGAGGTGTCGCGCTGGGATGAGGCTTTTCACTGCGCCCTGGTCGAGGCCGCCGGCAACCGCGAGATGGCCCGCGTGCACCGGGAGGTGACCGAGCGCATCCGCATCATCCGCCGACTGGATTTCACCAAGCAGGACCGGATTGCCGCCACCTACGAAGAGCACGGCAAGATCCTGAGCGCCATTCGCTCGCACCGCAGTGACCAGGCCGTGATGCTGTTGCGCGCCCACATCCAGACCAGCCAGGCCGAGGTGCGCAAGATCACCCTGCACCAGGTCCACCTGGCCCGGGCCGCGTCGACGCCACCGGGGCCTTAGCCCAGGGCCACCAGGCAGGCGTTGTGAAAACGAGGCAGGCGCGGCAGGCCCACCGCGTCCAAGGTGTCGATTTCGCCCAGGGTCAGTGCGCCCATCAGCGCCATCGGCCCGCTCTGCTGTTGCAGACCTTTCAGCTCTTGCAGCGCCTGCTCACCCAGGTGCAGGCGGCGCCCGGCACAGTAGAAATGCAGCCAGCTGCGTGGGGACGAGCCGGCCTGGCGTTCGGCCACAAAGTTGGCGAGTTCGGTCACGGCCGTGCCCTGCCCGGCCTCGGGCGCGCGCAGCAGGCGCATCAAGGTGTTGGGCGGGATCTCGCCCACGCAGATCAGCGAGCCGTCATCGCCCAGGGCCACCGGGATGCGCACCAGCACATCCACCATCGTCACCAGGCCGAAAGGGAAATGCACGGCGTAGTCGTAGAAGTTCTCGCGTGTCAGGTGCACGCCGTATTCCGCCAGGATCAGCTGCTGGTAGACATCGAAGGCCGGCCGGTGATCGATGGTGTCGATGCGGTTGCCCTGGCCCGAGGTCGCGGTCATCAGCGCGCGGCTGATCGGGTAGCCATGGCGGGTCAAGGCCTCCGCCGCCGGGGGCAGCAGCAGACAGATCACGCCCATGCCAGCCTGCCGCTCGGCATCGAACAGGCAGGCCATGGGTTGGAAGGTCTCACTGCCCGCGTTCACGCCTGAATAGCGCAGGGGCTGCTCCAGCGACATGTGAAGCTCTTCCACCAGCGAACCCACGTTGGGCAACATGCCGTCAAAAATCATGAACAACAGCGGTTCGGCCCCGGCCTGGGCGGGCTGGGTGGCCTGCATGAAGCGAACCGCTTCGTACCAGACCTCGCGACCCGCCTCGTCGAGCACGGTCTGGAACAGCCAGGGCGGCATCGGAGCGAGGCACAGGAGCAGCACCTGATCGGCGACAAAGCCGTGGGCGGTGAGCAGGCTGGGAAACACAGCCCCCACCAAGGGCACGCCCCGCCCGCGGCATTGGGCCTGCAGATCGGGCACACAGGCGGCCAAGGCTTCAGGCACCAGGGCCAACACGCCCATGTCAGGCCAGCGGGCCTGCCAGGCCGAGAGCGTGGCAGACAGGTCGTGGAGATCGGCGGAGGTCAGGTGCTGGGCGGCAAACATGGGCACGGCGGGGTACAGGCAAGACCGCCTATTTTCACACGCGGCCCGACCTTGCCCTGCGATTTCAAGCCTCCAGGCTTACGGCGTCGCCGGCGCCCAGCTGCGCAGCTTGCCTGGGTTGAGCAGTCCTTGCGGGTCGAAGCGGTGCTTCATCTCCAGCACCCCCTCGGCCAGCTTGCCAGCCTGCTTGCCGTCCTCCACCACAAAGACGTGCGGGTTGTTGATGAACACGCCATGGTCGCGGTAGATCTGCATGATGGCGTTGAGGCGTTCCTCGGTGCTGTAGCGGATGATCTGCAGCCCGCTGCAAGTGAAGACGCCCTCCTTGGTGCGCAAGAACTCCAGGTGGGTCATCACCTCGCCGGCCAGGGCCTGCTCCAGGGCCAGCACCTGGGCCAGGTGGCGACCCGGGTCGAAGCCGCTCTGGATGTAGGTGAGCCCCTTGTCCACCTTGAGCGCGTGCAGGGTGCTGTGGTTCCAGGTGTACTCAAGCAGCGTGCGGTGGCTGTCGGCCACTTCCTCGGCGGTCTTGCGGTAGCTGATGCGCCCGCCATGGCGCGCCAGCAGGGCTTGCATGCCGGCCTCGGCCGCCGGGGCCAGGATCAGCAGCACGGCGTGGCTGCCGGCCGGCAGGTGCTCGGCCAGGTTGACGAAATAGTCCGGGATCGGTGCGCCCAGAAAGCACACCTCCTTCTTGAGAAGCCCGGGTGCCGCCCCGAATTCACTGGCAAAGCGCAGCCCGCCCTCGAAATCATCAAACACCGCGATGCATTCCAGCCAGGGCGTGGCCGGGGCCAGGGCCACCTCCAGCTCCAGCACGATGCCGTTGGTGCCATAGGTGTGGTGCAGCAACATGGCGTCTTCGCCACGCAGCTCGGTGATCTGCGGCTCGGGCTCGACCGACATCACCCGCACCCCCAGCACATTGCCGCTGGCGGCGAGTGGGCCCCAGGTGATGGAGCCGGCCCCGCCAAAGCCGCCGCCGAACAGGCCGCCCAGGGTGGCACTGCGGTAGGTGGAAGGCAGCCAGCGCAGCTCCCAGCCCAAGGGCTGGCTGCGCTGGTCGAAATCGGCCAGGCGGATGCCGGCCTGGGCCCGGCCCACACCGTCGCGGCACCACATGAAGCCGTTGTAGGCGCTCAGGTCCAGCACCACGCCGCCCGACAACGGTGTGCTCTGGCCATAGTTGCCAGTGCCGCTGCCGCGCACCGTGACGGGCACGCCCTGGCGCGCGCACAGCGACACCACCTGGCGTATCTCGTCCTCGGTGCGCGGGCGCACCACGACCTCGCCCACCTTGCCGCCCAGCTCGCGCTTGAGGACAGGGCTGAACCAGGCAAAGTCCTGCGACAGGCGGGCCACCCGTGAGGGGTCGGTGATCCAATCGATCTGGGGCAGTTGGTCGGGCAGTTCGGCAGCGCTCAGGCTGGAGGCGGTCATGGTCAGGTCTCCGGAAAGCGGGGGATGGACGTCAGGGACAGGAAAAGGGTCACTCGTGGGCGGTTTCACTGGCGTGCCAGCCGCTGAGGGCCCGCCGGCTCAGCCAGGCCATCAGCGCAAACAGCGCCACGCCGGTCAACGAAATCAACAGCAGCGCCGCAAACATGCGCGGGATGTTGAGCTGGAAGCCTGCCTGCAGGATCTGGTAGGCCAGCCCGGCGCCGCTGCCGCCGGTGCCGGCCACGAACTCAGCCACCACCGCGCCGATCAGGGCCAGGCCGCTGGAGATGCGCAGGCCACCGAAGAAATACGGCAAGGCACTGGGGATGCGCAGGCGCACCAGCGACTGCCAGCGCGTGGCGTGGTTGAGCCGGAAGTAGTTCTGCAGATCGGGCTCGACGCTGCGCAGGCCCAGCGTGGTGTTGCTGATGATCGGAAACAGCGCCACCAGGGCGGCGCAGATCACCATCGACAGCGTGGCATCGCGCACCCAGATGATGATCAGCGGGGCCACTGCCACGATGGGGGTCACCTGCAGCAGCACCGCGTAGGGAAACAAGGCGGTCTCGATCAGGCGGCTCTGCACGAACAGGAAGGAGATCAACACGCCCACCACCACGGCCAGGACGAAGGCGAACAGCGTGATCTTGAGGGTGACCCACAAGGCCAGGCCCAGGGTGGCCCAATCCTTGATCAGGGTCTGCAGCATCAGGCCCGGCGAGGGCACCAGGTAGGGCGGCAGCTCCAGCCCGCTGACCAGGCCCTGCCAAAGGGCCAGCAGGACCAGGCCCACCAGCAGCGGGTACACCACGCGCTGCACCTCGGGGCGGTGCAGCCAGGCCACAGGGGCCTTGGGGGCGGGGACGATCGAGCTCATGGCTGGGTCTCCTCGGCGCTGGCGCGCAACAGACTGTCCTGCAACTGACGGGCGTATTGGCTGAACTGCGGAGAGACCATGAAGTCGGCCGCCCGCGGGTGCGGCTCGTCGATGAAAAACTGCTCTACCACCCGGCCGGGGCGGGCCGCCATCATGACGACGCGGCTCGACAGGAACACCGCCTCGTGGATCGAATGGGTGACGAAGATCACGGTGAGCTTCTTCTTGCGCCACAGCTCCAGCAGGTCGGCGTCGAGCTTGTGGCGGGTGATCTCGTCGAGCGCGCCAAAAGGCTCATCCATCAACAGCAGATCGGGCTCGGTGACCAGCCCGCGGGCAATTGACACCCGCATCTGCATGCCGCCCGACAGGGCCCGGGGCAAGGCCCGGTCGAACTGGGACAACCCCACCAGGGCCAGCACCTCGCTCACGCGGGCCTCGGCCTCGGCGCGGGGCACACCGGCCAGGTCCAGGGGCAGGCGCACGTTGCTGCGCACCGTGGCCCAGGGCATCAGGGTGGGCGACTGGAACACAAAGGCCATGCGGCGCCCGGTCTGGGTCAGCTCGGCCACGGGCTTGCGCCACAACAGCAGGCGCCCGTCGCTGGGCTCCAGCAGGCCGGCCACCATCTTCAGCAAGGTACTTTTTCCACAGCCCGAAGGCCCCAGCAGGGTCACGAACTCGCCTTCGCGCAGGCTCAGGTCCACCGGCAGCAGGGCGCGGGTCCCGTTGGGGTAGATTTTCTCGGCCGACAGAATGTCAACGGCGGGCACCTCGGGCACGGGGGCCGGATCGACGACGGGGGGCCGAGGCGCGGACGGCAGGCGACTGGGGTCGGGTTTCATGGCGAGGCTTTCGGGGTCGAAGCGGCCTGTGAGCAGTCGCAGGCCGTGGTCAGCACGGGTCAAGGCAGCAGGATCAAGGCAGGACCTTCACGTCCTTGACGAACTCGGTGCTGTAGGCCTCGTTCATCTTGACCTTGGCCGGGTCGATCAACTGGGTGCTGACCAGAAAGTCGTAGCTGGCCTTGATGCGCGTGTCGGTCATCACCCCGATGCCCAGTTTGGCTGCATCGCCGCCCCCCACCATGCCGGTTTCCTTGAGCTTGCTGACGCTGTAGGCCAACTGCTCATCGGTCATCTGCGGGTTGTCCTTCTTGATCAGGGCGTTGCCAGGCGCCGGATCGGCCAGGTAGCTCTTCCAGCCCTCAATGGAGGCCTTCACAAAGGCAGCCACGGCTTTTTTGCGGGTCTGGGTGGTCTTGTCCATGCACGAGATGGTGGTGGCATAGGCCGGGAAGCCGTGGTCGCTGAACATCAGGGTGTTGGCCTTGACACCGGCCTTCTGGATGGCGAAAGGCTCGCTGGTCAGGTAGCCCTGCTGGGCCGTGTTCTTGTCGGCCACAAAGGGCTGAATGTTGAAGGTGTAGGGGCGGGTCTGGGCATCGGTGAAACCGTACTTGGCCTTGAGCCAGGGCCAGAAGCCCTTCTGGGCCGAGCCCGCGATCAGGATGGTCTTGCCCTTGAGGTCTTCGAACTTCTTCACGTCTTCATGCGCGATCAGCACCTGCGGGTCTTTCTGGAACAGGGCGGCCACGTTGACCACGGGCACCCCGCCTTCGCGGATCTGCACCATCTGCAGGTCGCTGGAGCCCATCACGCAGTCGGCTTGGCCGGCAGCCATGATCTGCACCACATTGACCTGGGGGCCGCCCATCTTGATGCTCACATCGAGGCCGGCCTTCTTGTACAGGCCGGTGGCCAGGGCCTGATAGAAGCCGCCATGCTCGGCCTGGGCATACCAGTTGGTCATGTACACAAAGGGCTCGTCGGCCCGCGCGACACCGGTGCCCAGGGCAAGGGCCAGGCTGGCCAGGGCCAGCGGGCGCAGGGGGCGGCGAAGAGTGGACGGCACGGCAGAGAAGGTCATGGCATAGCTCCAGTGGGGGTTGAGACAGGGGGTGAAAAGACAGTGGCGATGCAGGGCTAGGGCCTCAGGCCTCGATGTGTCCGCTGTGGTGGGCCCGGCCCCAGGTGGCCTCGGCACGCGGCGCCCAGTTCAGTTCGTGCAGTTCGGTGATCGCCTGGGCCCAGCTCTCGGCCAGCGAATCGAGGATGGCCTGGCCCTGCTCGGCCGTGGCCGGCAAGGGGTCACCGATGACCCCGCTGGGGCCGAAGTCGCGTGCGCTCCAGGCGCAGGCAGGTCGGCCGTCGGGCGACAGCAGGCGCGAGGGAAACTCGGGCGGGTAGTTGCAGACCGCCCGCGACATGTCCACCGTGTCGGGCGCCAGCGCCAGCATGAGTGCGGTTTCGGCATGGCCGGCATGCATGGCCAGCTTCTTTTCGCGCTCCGACAGGTAGCGCCCCGCCACATGGGGCACGCGCCAGGTGAAGCTGGGCACCACGATGAAGTCACCGTGGCGCAGGCGCAGCTCGCGCGCCGCCATCTCCATCACCTGGGGCTGGCCGCCGTGGCCATTGACGATCAGGAGCTTGCGAAAGCCGGCCCGGTACACCGATTCGCCCACCTCGTTCATGGTGGCCAGCAGGGTCTCGCCACTCAAGGTCATGGTGCCGGGAAAGTGCAGGTGCTCTTCGCTCTTGCCGTAGGTGATGGGGGCCATGGCATAGGCTGGCACCGAGGGGCTCAGGCGGGCCAGTGCGTGGCCCACCACGCCGGCGGCAATCACCGAATCCACGGCACACGGCAGGTGCGGCCCGTGCTGCTCGGTGGCGCCGGTGGGCAACACGATGACCGTGTTGGCCGGGTCGGGCAGGTCGGCGATCTGGCGCCAGCTCAGGTAAGGCAGGTAGCGTTGGGGCGGGTTGTAGCCGTGCAGCATGGGCAGTCCTTGGGTTCGACGCTTGGGTTCGACGCTTCGGTTCAGCGAAGTGGCAGGTAGGCCGTGGCCTCGACCTCGATCACGATGTCGGGGCTGGGCAACATGCCGCTGACCTCGACCACGGTGGAGGCCGGCGGCTCGCCCGGGAAAAACAGCCGGCGCACGCGGCTGTAGCGCGGAAAGTCATCCAGACACTTGAAGTACTGGACCAGCTTGAACACATCGCTCATCTGGCCGCCCGCAGCCTCGACGGTCAGGCGGATGCGGTCGAGCACAAACCAACTCTGGGCCAGGATGGGGCCGTCCTTGTAATCGCTGGAGAACTCACCGGTGCGGCCGATGAGTTCGGCCGCCTCGTCCGGGATGTCGGCAAAGCCGCGCACGATCTTCTGTTCTGCCGGCTCGACCGCAATCACCCCCGACAGGAAGATGAAATCACCGGCACGGCGCCAGGCGGCATAGCGGGCCAGGGGTTGGGCGATGGTGGCTTGCGGGCTCATGGTGCGACCTCTTGCAGTGGGTGGGGCGCAGCCAGGCGCCGGCCTTCGCGCAGCACCACCCGCCGGGCTGTGCGCGAGGGAAAGCCCCAGGCGTTGGCCTCGGGAAAGATCAGCAGGTCAGCCGGGCTGCCCACGCCCCAGGGGCGGGCTGAGCCGGCGCGCGCCAGCCAGTCGCGGCGGCACAAGGTGTCGGTCCAGTCGTCGAAGGCCTGGGACGCCTGGGCCCATTGGCCCATGGCCACGCCGGTGGCAAAGGCCTCCAGCGGGTCGAAGCTGCCCAGCGGACAGAACGGGTCTTGCACGTTGTCGCTGGCCAGCAGCAGCGGGATGCCGCGCGCCCTCGCCTCTTTCACCAGCGTCAGCCCGCGCTGGCGCGGCGTGCGCCCGGTGACGGCGTCCTGCAGCAACAGATTGGTGATGGGCAGGGTGACCAGGGTCAGGCCGGCGCGGGCCACCGCGTCGAGGATGGGCAGCGCCCGCTCCTCGGGCATGGCGGCCAGGGCACAGGTGTGGCCGCACACCACCCGGCCTTGCAGGCCCAGGGCCGGCACCAGCTCGGCGACGTGGGCCAGCCCCTGAGCCTCGGCGTGCAATTCTTCGTCCACATGCAGGTCCACGTCCAGATCGTGCTGGCGGGCCGCCATCAGCAGGTGGCGCAGGGCCTGCGGGTTCCAGTTGGTGCTGTGCACAAACCCTCCGAGGCAGGCCCCGGGCCCAGAGGCCGCCACCCGGGCCGCCAGCGAGAGCGCGGTGTCGAGTTCGGCAAACAGGTGCAGCGGGATCAGGCTGACGCGGTCAAGCTGCAGCCGGCCGCGCCAGTCTTCGGCCAGTTCGCGCAACACGGGCCAGGCCACGGGCGTGACCTCGGGCTCCCACCAGTCGCAGTGGGTGCGCAGGTGCACCACCCCGGCGGCATGGGCCCATTGCAGGCCCTGGCTGGCGCGCTGGCGCACGTCCTCGACGCTCCAGTGGGCGCGGTCGGCCATCATGGCCTCGATGGCGCCCAACAGACCGGGCTGGACTTGCCCCATGCGCGACAGGGTGAAGGCCTTGTCGAGGTGGGTGTGGGCATCCACCAGCCCCGGCAACACGGGCGCGCCGCCCAGGGCCCAGGCGCCTGGGGGCAAAGGCCCACTGCCTTGGGGGCGAACAGCGCTGATGCGCCCGCCCTCCAGCAGCACATCGGCCAGCGCGGGCAGGCCCTGGCTGCGCGGCCAGTCGGCCGGCAACGCCCAGGCCGGCAGGCGCGCTCCGCCCAGGGCCGGCAGTGCATCGCCCTGGCCCACAGCGGCCATCGGGACGGATGGATTCAGATCGGAGAGATTCATGCGAAGCGCCTCATGGCCTGGCCGACACGGGCCTTGAAGGCCTCCAGCGTCTTCGGGGTGGCCACATTCATGTGGTAGCGGGCGTGGTAGCTGACCTTGGCCCCACCTCCAGTGAGCAGGCGCAGGTAGCGAGAGATCACCTTGCGCGGCGGGTCGCCCATCAGCAGCGCCGTCCAGCGCGGGCGGCCATAGGTGACCACGGCCGAGATGTGCCGGATGTGGGTGAGCGAGGGCTTGACGTTCTGCGGGTCGCTGATGTCGAACGCCACGCCGGGCATGAGCACCCGGTCAAAAAAGCCCTTGAGGATGGCCGGCAAGCCGAAGCACCAGGTCGGAAAGCAGAACACCAGGGCCTCGGCCCACATCAGGCGGTCTACATAGCGTTGCACCGGGCGTTGGTTGTGCGGCACCTCGTGGTAGCCCAGCCGCTCTTCGCGCGACATCACCGGATTGAACTCTTCCGCGTACAGATCGCAGTCATCGACCTCATGGCCCGCCTGCCGCAGGCTTTCCAGCACCTGGCGGTGCAGCGCCGCATTGAAGCTGGTCTCCACCGGGTGGGCATAAATCACCAGAATCCGCATCGACTTCTCCCCTTTCGTGGCGAAGGCATCGACCCCAGCAAAACCCCATCGGCTGAAAGTTGACCGTTTGATTTGATCAATCGGTCAAATCACTTGCAAAGCCTGTGCCAGGCTGGATTCGAGGTGGCAGCGGGCATGACCCGGGTCAAGCAGGCCCGGATGCCCCAGGGCGATGCACCGCTGCGTCATCCGCGGGCAGTCCGCAGCCCAGCAGCACGAAATTGGTGAGTTCATGCACGATGGGCTCGCGTTCGATCGGTGCATCGGGCGCCAGCCCGAGCATCACCCGCACCTGCACGCCGTAGTCGGCGTAGTGCTGGGTCATGCCCCAGATCTGCATCAGCAGCACGCGTGGATTGAGGGGGCGGATCAGCCCCCGGGCCATCCAGCGTTCGATGACGGCCACCTTGTCGTCAGTGGACTGGCGTGCTACCGGCCAGTAGCGCCCCAGCTTGCGTCCGCCGGCCAGCACCTCGCTGGTGAAGATGCGCGACAGGCCGGGGTTGTCCAGCGCGTAGTCCAGCTTGCGGCGCACGTATTCCCGCAGCACCTCGCGCGGCTCGTCGGCATTGCCGTCAAACACGAAGGCGTTGCTCCAGCCGGCCAGCACCGAGCCCAGCAGCTCTTCGTACAACTCGTCTTTGCCCCGGATGTAGTAGTGCAACTGGGGCTTGGTCAGGCCGGCCCGCTCGGCAATCGCCTGGGTCGACGCGCCCTTGAAGCCGTGCAGGCTGAACTCGGCAATCGCCGCCTCGCGGATCAGGGCCAACGTGCGCTCACGGCCCAGCCGCTGTCGGGTCTGAGGGCCGGTGTCGTCCAGGGCCTTGGGCTGGGCGTTCATGCGAGGCCCGTCAAGCCTTCCAGGCGCCGACGTGCGAGCGGCTGGCTTCGTCGATCAGCGCTGGGCCGATGCATTCGATGGCATAGGGCGAGGCCTCGAACACATCGCGGCATGACAACTCGGCATCGCGCTGGTCCAGGCGTTCGCCCCGGAAGGCACGCAGACGCCAGGCGTCAATGCCGTACACCACGCGCCGGATGTTGGACCAATAGATGGCCCCGGCACACATCACGCAGGGCTCGCCCGAGGAATACAGGGTGGCCTGGGCCAGTACCTCGCGGGTGTAGCGCGGGCTGACCGCGCGCACCAGGCTGGTTTCGGCATGCCCGGTGCAGTCGCCTGTTTCGGTGGTATTGCACCAGGCTTCGCCCATGACCTCGCCTTCAGGCGACACCAGCACCGCACCAAAAGGCCGGTTGCCGCGCGAGCGCCCCAGGTCGGCCAGACCAATGGCCTGACGCAGGTAGCGGCCGTCGCGCTCATCCAGGAGCACTTCAGTGGGCAAGAGGTCAGCGGCAGCAGCAGGGGCTGTCAGAGGGGAATCAGAGGTCATCAGGTGGAGGCCCAGGGGACAGAGGAACACAGAAGGCACGGGCCCGGACGGCCCGCTGCCCTGCCCCGGATCATGCATTTCCCATGCCATGCGGCAGGGCCTGCAGAGGCTGGCCCTGCCTCAAAAAACGACTTGACCCCATACAGAACGTCCCCGGATACTCGCCGCTGATCGGAAAAATGATCATTATTAACAATTAAGAACGTTCCATGAACAAAGCGCAGAACGCTTCAGGCAAGCAGAAGATCGCGATTCTGGGAGGTGGCGTCGGCGCCATGACCAGCGCCTTCCAGATCACCAGCGAACCGGGCTGGCAGGACCGTTACGAGGTCACGGTGTACCAGATGGGTTGGCGGCTGGGCGGCAAGGGGGCCAGCGGGCGACGCGCCCCGCATTGGCGCATCGAGGAACACGGGCTGCACATCTGGCTGGGCTTCTACCACAACGCGTTTCGCATGATGCAGCAGGCGTTGACCGAGCTGAACCCCGACGCCGAACCCGTGGCTGTGGGCCACACCCCGCCGCGCATCGCCAAGGGCGTGTTCCTACGGTGCGAGGATGCTTTCGAGCCGCACAGCTATGTGGGGGCTTACGAAGCCTTCGACGGCGACCCCACGCCCTGGATGATGCAGATGCCCACCAACGGCCAACGGCCCTGGCAAGGTGGTGCCCTGCCCTCACTGTGGTCCTACCTGTCCGAATTGGTGCAGTTGCTGCTGGGGCAGGCCGGCCAGTCGGTGCATGCGCGGGTGTACCGCAACGAGCACCCGATCCATCACCATGGCCTGATCGGCTGGATCAAGGAGCAGGCCGAGGAGCTGGCCCTGACGGTGGAAGAGGTGGCCGTCAGCGCTGGCTTGGGTGCCCTGGTGCTGCTGCAGCAATTGCTGGCCCGCCTGGCCAAAGACCCCAAGGCACACCAGGCGCGCGAGCGCGAACTGATCGAAAGCCTGCTCGGGCACCTGCAGACCTGGGTGGCCCATGAGTACGAACGACTGGACCCGGACGACCTGGCCGCCCTGCGCCATCTGCTGATGGTCGATCTGGTGGTGTCGGTGTTGCGGGGCCTGCTGATCGACCAGGTGCTGGAAGGCCGGCCGCTGGGCGAGCTGGACGAGGAGATCCGGGTCTGGCTGCGGCGCCACGGGGCCATGCCCGCCACCCTGGACACCCGTGTCAACCCCTTGCTGCGACTGTTCTACGACTTTGTGTTCGCCTTCGACCAAGGGGACAGTCAGGACACCGAACGCAGCGCCAACTACGCCACGGCCCCCACGGTGCGCACCCTGTTCCGCATGTGCTGCACCTACAACGGTGCGATCTTCTGGAAGATGCGTGCCGGCATGGGCGACACCATCTTCACCCCGCTGTACAAGGCCCTGGCCCAGCGCGGAGTGCAGTTCCGCTTTTTCCACAAAGTTCAGCGCCTGAGCCTGTCGGAGGACCGCCGCGCCATCGAACGCATCGGCATGGCCCGCCAGGTCGACACCCCCAGCCCTTACCAACCGCTGGTGAACGTGAAAGGCCTGGACTGCTGGCCGGCCGAGCCCGACTACAGCCAACTGAGCCAGGGCGAGGCCTTGCGCCAGGCCGCGACCGAACAGGGCCTGGACCTGGAGTCGCTGTGGTTCCGCTGGGACAACGCAGCCGAGTTCGAGCTGCAACGCGGGCGTGACTTTGACACCGTGGTGTTCGGCATCTCACTGGGCAGCGTGCCCCTGCTGTGCGACGAGCTGTGCCGGGCCGAGCCGCGTTGGCAGACCATGGTCGACCGGGTCAAGACCGTGTGCACCCAGGGCGTGCAGTTCTGGCTTCGCCCCCCTCTGGCCGAACTGGGCTGGACCGCCCCGCCGCCGATCGTCGACTCCTTCATCGAGCCGCTGGACAGCTGGGCCGACATGAGCCACCTGCTGCCCATGGAGATCTGGCCCGAAGGCCAGGCACCGCGCAACGTCGCCTACTTCTGCGGCGCACTGGATGAGCCCCCACTGGACCCGCAAGACGCGGCCACACCCCACCGGGCACTGGACAAGGTCAAGGCCGCCACCGAGGTGCTGACCCGCGAGCACGTGCGCCTGCTGTGGCCCCAGGCCGTGAACGGTGCGGGCGCCCTGCCCGCCGACGCCGTGGTCGAGGTCTACCAGCGTGCCAACGTCGATCCCTCGGAGCGCTACGTGATGTCGGTGGCGGGCAGCGCCTCGGCGCGCATCAAGGCCAATGAAACCGGCTTTGACAACCTGGTGATCACGGGCGACTGGATCGACAACGGCTTCAACGCCGGCTGCGTGGAGGCGGCCGCCATGGCCGGGCTGCAGGCTGGCAACGCCGTGCTGGGCCGCCCGCTGTACGAAGGGGTTACAGGGCAGGATCTGTGCTGAGCGGGCAGGTGCTGGCCGCCAGGGCCGCGCGCGCCTCGCGCACGACCCAGGTATCCTGACCTTCGGTCACCTGGGCCAGCAGCTCGGGCAACCAGGGCGCCGGCGGGCCCCCGGCCTGCGCGGCCCGCCACAACTGCGTGGCGATGCGCAGCCCCCAGGGCAGCTGGTGCAGGCGCAGCGCCAGCTCCAGGCCGGCACGCAGGTGGCCCAAGCCCAGTTCGGGCTCTTGAGGGTGGCGGCGCCATTCGATCTCGCCCCGAACGCGCAGGATCTCGATGCGGCAGAAGAAATCCTCGTTGGCCTCGCAGGCCTTGAGCGCCGACTCGATCTCATCGGAGGCATCCTGGTACTGGCCATTCAGCATCAGGGCCTCGGCCAGCTTGCATCGCCACTGCGGCTGGATGACGCCGACGCCAATCGAGCCCTGGAAGGCCAGCGCTGCGCGCAGGGCCTCGATGCCCTCGGTCAGGCGGCCGCTCATGGCCAGGGCCCAGCCTCGGCTGGCGGTGGTGGTGGCCAGCCAGAACACATGGCCGACCTCGCGGCAATAGGCGATGTGCTGGTCGATCTCCTGCAACAGGCGTTCAGGCTCATGAACCATCACGTTGTAGGCACTGCGGAAGGCCAGGGTCCAGGCCTGGCTGAAGGGATGGTTCAGCGCACTCGACCAGCGCCCGGCTCGCTCGATGGCAGCCTGGGCCTGATCGGTGAGGCCCAGCGCCCACAAGGCATAGGACCGGTAGCATTCGGCGGCCACGCGCGGGTCGGAGCCATAGATGCGACAGGTCTCGGCATCGCGCACGGGGTCGTAGACCTCGACCGCGCGCAAAAAGGTTTCGTTGGCACCCCGGAAATCGCCGGTCCACAGCAGGGACACCCCCACCGAGAAAGTGGCCTGGGCCAGCATGGTGGGGGCCCCGGCACGTTGCACAAAGGCCAGGTTCTGCTCCGCCAGTTGCACCAGGCCGGCCTGCTGCCCCTTGACCTGCCGATACCCCCAGACGCCATTCAGGGCCACGAAGATCTCAGGCCGATCCGGCATGACCTGGCACAGGGCTTCGACCCGGGCATACAAGGTTTCCAGCTCGGGTGCGGTGAAGCCCCGCGTGACCTTGATGGCTGGGGCCAGCGTGCTCAACAGGCTGAGTTCGAGCTGAGCCCCCTCTTCTGGCGTGAGATGGCCCACCAGCGCCAGACCGGCGCGCAGGTGCAGCACCGCCTCGTGGTTGGCCGAGCGGGCCAGGGCCATCTGCCCGGCGCGCAACCACAGTTGCACGGCTTTGGACCATTGATGGGCTTCGCTGTGGTGATGGGCCAGCAGCTCGGGCTGGCGCTGCATCAGGCCGGGGTCGCGCCGCAGCAGCTCGCCCGCCAGCAGCCCATGCAGCATGAGCCGGTCGCGCCGCAGCATCGAGTCGTAGGCGGCGGCCTGAACCAGCGCGTGTTTGAACTCGAAATCCTGGTCGCTGCCCTCCAGGGCGAACACCAGGCCTGCCGCCAGCAGCTCCTGCAACCCTTGCTGGACCAGCGCCTCGTCGGCACCGCACAGCGCGGCCAGCAGACTGCGCCGGAAGCGCCGGCCGATCACCGAGGCGCGGCGCGCCACAGCGCGGCCGGCATCGAGCCGGTCCAGACGCGCGGCCAGCGAGTCACGCAGGTTGTCCGGGATCAGCGCCACCGGCAGGGCCACACGCAACTCGAAGCCGCCCGGGGTCTCTTGCAGCACATCGGACTCCAGCACGGTGCGGGTGAACTCCTCGATGAACAGAGGCACGCCATCGGTGTTTTCGATGATCCGGGCTACCACCACGGCGGGCAGGCGTTTGCCACCCATGCAGTGCAGCAGCAGGGCTTCGGCCGCCTCGCTGGGCAAGCGGTCCAGCACCAGGTGTCGGGTGCTCGGCGTCGGGGCCCAGCGGGCACTGTCGCCAGCGCGCTGGGTCAGCACCAGCAGCAGGCGCTGCGAGGCCATCTGCTCGGCCAGGGATCCGACGAGCGCCAGGGTGGAAGGGTCGGCCCAGTGCAGGTCCTCGATTGCCAGCATCATGGGATGCTGCCGCACCACCAGACTCAACCAGCGCAGCACGGCGGCTTCGGTGCGCTTCTTGGCCAATGCGGGCGCCAGGTTCAAGGCAACGGCTGGGCCGTCGGGAGACGCCCGGAGCAGCCGGGCCAGCAACAGCACGTCTTGCTCATGCTCGGCCATGCCGGGGGGCAGGCAGGCCTGCAGCTTGCGGTAGCGCTCGTGGGCGTCGTCCTGGGGCTGGAACTGGGCCAGGCGCTCCATGCCTTCAATCACTGGAAACCATTCGCTGGCCGCGTGGTACGGCGAGCAGCGCAACACCAGCGACAGGGCGCCGTCGCCCCGGGCCTTCTGCCTCAACTGGGCCAGCAGGTGCGACTTGCCAATCCCGGGCTCGCCCTCGATGAGAACCATCCGCGGCTGGCCAAGCAGTGCCTGTTGCCAGTCCTGCAAGAGCTGACCCAACTCGCCGTCACGCCCGATCTGACGCCGTGCCGGGCCGGGCCCGCCCACCGTGCCGGACTCGCCAAGCCGGCACAGGCGCCAGGCCTCCACCGGATGGGCCACCCCGCGCAAGTGGAGCTCGCCCAGCGCCTGCCAGGGCAAGGCATCGCGGATGGCCTGATGGGTGCTGCCCGACACCACCACTTCATTGCCTTGGGCCACGGCCTGCAGGCGGGCTGCGATGTTGGGGGTTTCGCCGATGGCCAGGCGCTCATGGCGGGCCCCTGCCCCGACCTGCCCGACCACCACCATGCCGGTGTGGATGCCGATGCGCACCTGCAGATCCAGCGTGGTGATGTGGCGCAGGCGGGCACTCAGGCGGGGCAGCGCGGAGATGATGCCCTCGGCCGCGCGCAAGGCGCGTGTCGGTGAATCCTCGTGCGCCCGCGGATAGCCAAAGTACACCAGCAGACCATCGCCCAGGTACTGGGCGATGTAACCGTCGTACTGGCGGATGATGTCGGCCGCAATCGCCTGGTAGGCCTGGATGATTTCGCGCAGGTCTTCCGCGTCGACCACCCCAGACAGGGCCGTCGAGTCGACCAGGTCACAGAACAACACGGTCAGGTGGCGCTTCTCGGCCGAGTCTTTCAGCGCTCCGTCAGACTGACCTTGCAGTTGAAAACTCAGTCGGGCACCGCACGAGGCACAGAACCGATGGGTCGCAGCCGCCGGCGTGCCACAGGTTGAACAGCGCATGCGCTGGTCCTGTCCACAGCCAGCGCACTGCGGATCTCCATCGGCCAACACGCCGTGACAGGCAATGCACAACATCTAACGAACTCCTGGTGGACGCGACACGGGCCGTCTCAAGCACATGGCGACAGCCAAAAAACAGACGGCCGGGCCAACAAGACCTTCATGGTTGGGTGGTACCGGACGCGCTGGCCGATCGGGGGCCATGAACCCACCGTTCGATCGCATTGAGCCAACGCGGGGCTTTGGGGTCGACCGACCAGGTGTTCAGGGTGGCATGGACCTCGCCCAGCAACTCGGTGGGCAACACCAGAGGCCGTGTCTGACTGAGCAGAAAAGCCCACACATACTGCTGCCCAATCAGACGGGTGAAGAAGCGCGCCAGCGAAAACCCGGGCACGAACACGCGCACAAGGGCATCCAGCCCCCGCGTGAGCGCCATGCCCAAATTGAAGATCAACACGCTCAAACCACCCGCCGGGGTGATCACGCCGATCTCGCTCGCCACCTCCTGACCGCACAGATGTTGGATCATCAAAGGGCCCACCGGCTTGAGCAGGCGCAAGGGAACCACACTTTCGAGGTTGGCCACCAGTGCTTGACCCAGCAGGGGGCGCACGTCTGGCAAGGGGCGGTCTGCCCGCGCCCGTTGCTGGATCAGGGCGAACAACTCGGCCGCGCTGTCGTAGCGGCTGGCCAGCATGGCATCGCTCACGCCCAGCAGACGCGCGGCCCGGTTCCAGCAATGCAGGTAGGCGGTCTCCTGCTCGGGCAAGAGCCCGAGCCCCAGGCGACGCAGGCTGCGCAGAAAGACGTAGCTGAAGGTCAACAAGGTGTAGCCCAGCTCCTCCTGGTTGCAGGGCATGCCGTGCTGTTGAAGATCCCAGCCATGGGACAACAGGCTGGCCTGCAGACCCTGCACTGGCGTGGGAGACGACAGGGGTGGCACCATGCCTTGGGGGGTACCAGCGGCCCTGCGCACCGAGGCGAGCACCGCTTGAGGTTCCCCGCGCAGGATCAGGTGGCGGATGGTGGCGTGGATCAGACGCACCTTGAGGATCTGCCCCACCCCGCGCCCGCTGGCCGAGGTCAGCCCCCCCGGCAACATGACCGGAAAGATCATGGCGGCGGTGGCGCGGATGCGGTGGTCGGTGTGCTGCTCCAGCTGGCCCGCCACATGCAGGACGTCCGACAAATCGGGCACCACATAGCATTCAGGCAGGCTGGCACAGAATTGAATCAGGCAGGACAACACGCCCAGCTCGGCAAACACCTGCTCGGCCTGGTTGACCAGGGGGTCCGGCGCCCAGTCATAGTCCTGCAGGGCCTGCCGCACATAGTCGACCAGCACGTCGGCCAGATCGGGATAGGCCGGGGGCGGCAGCGGTCGCCAATCGGCCAGGCCACCATTGACCGGCATCTGTTGCAGCAGGCGCGTGGCCGCATTCAGGCGCTCCAGAGGCACCTGATTGAGCTGCTGCAACTGCTCCAGAGTCGGCCCGGCCGGGGGGGACACCCAATCGTGCATCAGCCGGGCCACCGTGGCGTCCGCCAGTGGATCGCCCGCGTACCGCAGGGCATCCAGCGCTTCATTGCTCCAAGACTCCATGAGATCCTTTTTGAGATCAGTGCTCGAAAATATCATATTGAATCGAGCAATCTGGTTAATTGCTGTCGCCAACGATGAATTCAACGCTTTTCGCGCTTTCAAATCGATGGGAATGTCGGCAGGCTCGTTCCAAAAACCACACACCGGCTGGCCAGCCGGCCGAGCGGGCGCAAAATACCACCTTCATTCCGACCCCAGTGCCCTGGATTTCGAAGCAGCCATGAGTGAATTCACCCCGGCAGGCATGACCGCCTTGCGCGACCCTGGTCCCATGCTGGAGCACACCCGACGCCAATGGGGCGGGCAACACGATTTGTGGGTTTTTGCCTACGGATCGCTGATCTGGCGCCCCGAATTTGCGTTTGACGAGCAGCGGCCGGCGCGTGTGCACGGCTGGCACCGCGCCCTCAAGATGTGGAGCCGCATCAATCGGGGTACACCAGAGTGCCCGGGCCTGGTGTTCGGCATGCTGTCGGGCGGTAGCTGCCAGGGTGCGGTGTTCCGCATTCCACGCCACGAGGCCGAGTCGGCCCTGGTGCGGCTGTGGCACCGCGAAATGATGACCGGCGTCTACGACCCGCGCTGGCTGCGCTGCCAAACCCCGACGGGCACCGTGTCGGCGCTGGCCTTCACGTTGTCGCGACGCAGCCCCAGCCACACCGGGAACCTCAGCGAGGCCGATTACCGGCGCATCTTCAGCCAGTCCTGCGGCAAATTCGGCACCACCCTGGATTACGTGCGCCAGACGCACGAGGGGCTGCTGAAGCTGGGCATCCATGACCGCAGCCTGGCCCGCCTGCTGCGCCTGGCCCCCCACAGCACCGAATAGGGGCCTGTCGACAGGCCCCTACCTGGACAGCCGGCAGGCCGCGCGAGCCAGGTCATCCAGGGTGTCGATGTCGGTCACGATGCCGGCGTCGTCCAGATCCAGCGTGAGCACCTGCCCCAGGGCCAGCCACTGGCGCAGCACCGAGGCCGCCCCCACATCGCCCGACAAGGCCAGCAAGCCGTCGCGACAGGCCGGGCCAAACCCCACCGGATGCCCTTTTTCACCCCCATGGCGTGGCAGGACCACCGGCCAGGTCGACAAGGCCCGGGCCACGGATTGCAGGCTCTCAGGTCGCACCAGGGGCAGATCACCGGGCAGGATCAGCCAGCCCGCCGCCTGGGCCGTGGCCTGCACGGCCGCCGCGATGCTGTCGCCCATGCCGGGGTGACCCCGGTCCTCCAGATGCCAGGGCAGCCCGCTGGCGCGCACCGCGTCCAGGGTGCGCTGCAGCACCGTGCGCCCGCCCAGGTCGGCCTGCAGCTTGTGCGTCAGCCCGCCCGAGGCGCGAAAACGCTCGCCGCGGCCCGAGGCCAGCACCAGCACCACCGGGCCGGGCGGGGCCGGCGTGACGTCGAAGGCCATCCTGAGCTCATGTTCCATGGGCCCGATTCTGCCCATCTGCCCCCCAGGGTGCTGGCGTGGCACGAAAAAAAGACGAGGCCAGGCTCGTCTTCAGGGCGACCGCCCCTCGAAACACTCGGGGCGGTCAGCAGGTGCTGGCGGATTCAGGCCGCGATCAGATCAGCGTGACGCCGGTCTTGGATTGCAGCAACTCGCGGGTCACGCCGGGGGCCAGTTCCACCACCTTGAGGCCTTCGGGGGTGACGTCCATCACGGCCAGATCGGTGATGATGCGGTCCACCACGCCCACGCCAGTCAAAGGCAGGGTGCATTGCGGCAAGATCTTCAGGTCTTCGGTGCCGTCCTTCTTCTTGGCCACGTGCTCCATCAGCACGATCACGCGCTTGACGCCCGCCACCAGGTCCATGGCGCCGCCCATGCCCTTGACCATCTTGCCGGGGATCATCCAGTTGGCCAGATCGCCTTTTTCGCTGACCTGCATGGCGCCCAGGATGGACAGGTTGATCTTGCCGCCACGGATCATCGCAAAGCTGTCATGGCTGCCGAAGATCGACGAGCCCTTGATGGTGGTGACCGTCTGCTTGCCGGCGTTGATCAGGTCGGCGTCGACCTCGTCTTCGGTCGGGAAGGGGCCGATGCCCAGCATGCCGTTCTCGGACTGCAGCCACACCTCGATGGTGGACGGCACATGGTTGGCCACCAGGGTGGGGATGCCGATGCCCAGGTTGACGTAGAAGCCGTCTTGCAGTTCGTGCGCGGCACGGGCCGCCATTTGGTCTTGATTCCAGGGCATGTTCAGACTCCTGCCTTTTCGGTGATGGTGCGTTTCTCGATGCGCTTCTCGGGCTGGGCGTTGAGCACCAGGCGGTGCACATAGATGCCGGGCAGGTGCACGTCATCGGGGGCGATCTCGCCCACTTCGACGATCTTCTCGACCTCGACGATGCACAGCTTGCCGGCCATGGCCACGGCGGGGTTGAAGTTGCGCGCGGTGTAGCGGAAACGCAGGTTGCCGGCCTTGTCGGCCACATCGGCTTTCACCAGGGCCACATCGGGCACCAGCGAGCGCTCCATCACATAGGTTTCGCCATCGAATTCACGCAGTTCCTTGCCGTCGGCCACCACGGTGCCCACGCCGGTCTTGGTGAAGAAGGCCGGGATGCCGGCACCACCAGCGCGCAGCTTTTCGGCCAGCGTGCCCTGGGGCGTGAACTCCAACTCAAGTTCGCCAGCCAGGTATTGGCGCTCGAACTCCTTGTTTTCGCCCACGTAGCTGGAGATCATTTTCTTGATCTGGCGGGTTTCGAGCAGCTTGCCCAGGCCAAAGCCGTCAACGCCGGCATTGTTTGAGATCACGGTGAGGTTCTTGGCGCCGGTGTCGCGCAAGGCGTCGATCAGGGCCTCGGGGATGCCGCAGAGGCCGAAACCGCCGACGGCCAGCAATTGCCCGTCACTGACGACGCCCTTGAGCGCTTCGGTGGCGGAGGGAAAAAGTTTGTTCACAAATGTCTCCTGAAGATGCGTGCAGGTGGAACTTAGAATGCAGAAGATACTACTTATTTGGATACGTAGAAGCTCGTAAGCAAGACTCTGTAGGACGCCCTTGATCGAACTCGACTACCGCCTGGCTTTCGACCTCGCCCCCGTGGGCCTGGTGTTGTCGCGCCACCGCGCCATCGTGGACTGCAACCTCCATGTGTGCGAGATGTTCGGCACCACGCGGGACCAGTTGGTGGGCCAGTCTTTCAGGGTGCTGTACCCGAGTGCTGACGAATACGAACGCACCGGCGAGCGCATCGCCCCCATTTTGAATGTCCATGGGCATTATTCAGACGACCGGGTCATGAAGCGGGTCGATGGTCGATTCAAGGGCGAGACCTTCTGGTGCCACGTCACCGGCCGGGCCCTGAATCGGGACAACCCGCATGAAGCCGGCATCTGGACCTTTGAAGACCTGAGCTCACGCCGCCCGGTCAAGGCCGAATTGACGGCCCGTGAACGCGAGGTGGCGGCACACCTGATGAATGGTTTGACGTCCAAGGAGATTGGCCGGGCGCTGGCCATCAGCCACCGCACCGTCGAGATCTACCGCGCCCGCCTGATGCGCAAGTACAAGGCCAACACCACCGCCGATCTGGTGCACCGGCTGCTGGCGGGGTGATGCGGCACCGATCGGCACGAAGACCGGTTTTGGCGGATCATGGCGGTTTTCAAGCAACACCCCCAGGAAAGCCCCATGAGCATTTCGATGTACCAGGCCAGCGTGCCCGTTTTTGTGCGCCAGTTGAGCGCCCTGTCCAGCATTCTGGAAAAAGCGGCGGCCCATGCCGCCACCCAGGGGATCGACCCCGCCACCTACAGCCAGTTGCGCCTCGCACCTGACATGCTGCCCCTGACCAGCCAGGTCTTCATCGCCGCCGACACCGCCAAAGGTTGCGCCGCACGCCTGGCCGGTCTGGAAGCCCCGGCCTTCCCGGACACCGAAGTCACTCTGGCCGAGTTGCAGGCCCGCATCGCCAAGACGCTGGACTACCTGAAGACCATCGCCCCGGCACAGATCGATGGCTCGGAAGCCCGTGAGGTGGTGTTGAAGCTGCGCAGTGGCGACCGACACTTCACCGGCATCGACTACCTGCTGAGCTTTGCACTGCCCAACTTCTTCTTCCACGTGACCACGGCCTACGACCTGCTGCGCCATCAGGGCGTGCCCCTGGGCAAGCTGGACTACCTGGGCGCACGCTGAAGCGCTGCCCTAAAAATAAAAAGGCCACCCCTCGGGGTGGCCATAACGCCGGCAGTTGCGCTACCGGTGTTTAACTTGAATCGGGGGGCGGGTTGCGTCATTCGCATGCAGCCCAGCAGGAATTCCGACCTTCAGGCCGCCGTGCCCTGCCCCACCGATGCCGCCCAGGATTGCAGGGCCTGCCAGAACTCATCACGCCAGGGAAACTGGCGCGCGGACGTCGCGGTGCGAGCCCTCATGCGCCCACCCCATGCGAAGTCAGGCGCTGCAACACCACCGCCAGACCCCCGACATTGAGGGCCAGCCCCAACCACAGGCGGGCGCGCATCATGCCCCCCGACCGAGTTTACGGGCCACGTCGGCACCGTACTGGGCATCGGCCCGGCTGAAGTGCGCGATCTGGCGATCCTGGATCTCGCGCGGCACGCTGGACAGGGCACCGGCAATGTTGCTGGTCAGGTCGTCTTTCTCGGCAGCGGACAGCAGGCGGTACAGGTTGCCGGCCTGGGTGAAGTCGTCCTCGTTGCCACGGGCGTCGTAGCGAGCGGCCGCCGCCACCAGGTCCCACGCCGGCTCACCGTGGCCCATGCCTTGCGGCGCGGTGCCCGCAGCAGCCACGTTGGCGTAATGGGTCGCCGAGCCTCCGTTGTCGATGGCCATGGCGCCGTCGCGCTGCTGGTTGTGGAAGGGGCAGCGCGGGCGGTTCACCGGCAGGTGCTGGTGGTTGGTACCCACCCGGTACAACTGCGCATCGTGGTAAGCGAACAAGCGGCCTTGCAACATCTTGTCGGGGCTGTAGCCCAGGCCCGGCACCACGTTGGCAGGGCTGAACGCGGCCTGCTCGACCTCGGCATGGTAGTTGGCGGGGTTGCGGTTGAGTTCAAGCACGCCCACGGGCAGGCGCGGGAAATCGCTGTGCGGCCAGACCTTGGTCAGGTCAAACGCGTTCCAGCCGGTGCGGGCCTCCCAGGCCAGGCGCTGTTCGTCGGTCATCACCTGGATGAACACATTCCAGCGGGGGAAATCGCCCTGGGCAATGGCCTCGAACAGATCGCGCTGGGCATAGTCGGGATCAGCGCCCGCAAGGCGGCCGGCCTCGGCAGCAGACAGGTTCTTGACGCCTTGCTGGGTCTTGAAGTGCCACTTGACCCAGACGCGCACACCTTCGGCATTGATCAGGCTGAAGGTGTGGCTGCCAAAGCCGTCCATGTGGCGGTAGCCATCGGGCGTGCCCCGGTTGCTGAACAACATGGTGACCTGGTGCAGGCTCTCGGGCGCCTGGCTCCAGAAGTCCCACATCATGGTGGGCGACTTGAGGTTGGTCTGCGGATCGCGCTTCTGGGTGTGCACAAAGTCCGGGAACTTGATCGGGTCCTTGATGAAGAACATGGGCGTGTTGTTGCCCGCGAGATCCCAGTTGCCTTCTTCGGTGTAGAAGCGGGTGGCAAAGCCACGCGGATCGCGCTCGGTGTCGGCACTGCCGCGCTCACCTCCCACGGTCGAGAAACGGGTGAAGGTTTCAGTCTGCTTGCCGATCGTGCTGAACAGGCTGGCCTTGGTGTAGCGGGTGATGTCGTGGGTCACCGTGAAGGTGCCGTACGCCCCCGAGCCCTTGGCATGCACGACGCGCTCAGGGATGCGCTCGCGGTTGAAATGCTGCAGCTTTTCGATCAGGTGAACGTCCTGCAGCAGGATCGGGCCCCGGGGGCCGGCCGTGAGGCTGTTCTGGTTGTCTGCGACCGCAATGCCGGAGGCCGTGGTCAGGGTGGGCTGGCTCATGATGTTGTCCTAGGATGCAAAGGGAGCTGGATGAAGGAATGGTAGAAAGCCACTCAAAATAAACAAAACAAATTGCCTCTAAATAATCAATAGTTTTTATCAACCCAAGGCTTTCATCGAGGAAAGCCCCTCCCTTTGCAACCCTATGATGGCAAGCACAAGCACCATGGAGACCGAAATGAACCGTTCACGCTATGAGCCGCCAGAGTTGAACAATGTCCCAGACGATATTCGGGAAAAAATGCTGGCCGTGCAGGACAAAGCCGGGTTTGTGCCGCAGGTTTTTCTGACGTTGGCGCGCCGCCCTGCCGAGTGGCGGGCCTTTTTTGCCTACCACGATGCCTTGATGCTCAAGGAAGAAGGCTCCCTGAGCAAAGGCGACCGGGAGATGATCGTCACCGCCACCAGTGCCGCCAACCAATGCCTTTACTGCGTGGTGGCCCACGGCGCGCTGCTGCGGATTTATGAAAAAAAGCCGCTGGTGGCCGATCAGGTGGCCATCAACTACCGCAAGGCCGAGATCAGCCCGCGTCAGCGCGCCATGCTCGACTTCGCCATGAAGGTCTGCGAACGCTCGCACGAAGTGGACGACGCGGATTTCGCACCGCTGCACGCGCACGGGTTCTCGGACGAGGACATCTGGGACATCGCGGCCATCACCGCGTTCTTCGGCATGTCCAACCGCATCGCCAGTTTCAGCGGCATGCTGCCCAACCCCGAGTTCTACCTGATGGGGCGCGTGCCCAAGGCCAAGGCTTGAGGGGGTGCGATGACGACCCCAGGCCCATTGAACGTTCGCAGGCTGGATATCGACCTAAGCGCCGGCTTTGAGCGCCATTGGCATGGCGGCGACGCTTTTCGCAGCATGTTTTTCAATGCGCTGTCGATGAGCTTTCCGGTCGGCGAACAGTTCTTCATCGACTCGGTGCGCGAGGCGCTCAAGGCCTTGCCCGAGGGGCCGCAGCATGCTGTGTTGCGCGAGGCGATCCAGGGCTTCATCGGGCAGGAAGCCACCCACCGGCGGGTGCATGGGCTCTACAACGAGCAGTTGGAGCGCCAAGGACTGGTCAATCGCTGGCAGCACTGGGCGCAGCGGCGCATTGAGCGAGCACGCCACCTCAAGGCCCTGCACCCTCTGGCCGTGACCTGCGCTTATGAGCATTGCACAGCGGTGCTGGCCGACCTCACACTGCGCCACGACACCTTGCTGGCCGGTGCCGAGCCCCGCATGCAGACCTTGTGGCGCTGGCACGCCGCCGAAGAGACCGAGCATGGCGCCGTGGCATTTGACCTCTACCAGGCACTGGGCGGCAACCTGACCTGGCGCCGCCGCTGGTTCACCTATGTGCTGATCCTCTTCAGCCTGGACTGCCTGGGCCAGACCCTGCTCAACCTGAAGCGGGACCGCAGTCTGTGGCGCCTGAGCACCTGGCGCAGCGCCCTGGGCTTCATGCTGGGTCGACACGGTGTGTTGCGGCTTTCCGTACCGGCCCTGCTGCGCTATTACCGGGCCGATTTCCATCCCGCGCATCAGGCCGACAGCCAGCCTGCCCAAGGAGAGCACGCGGGCGTCTCGGCCCAACAACTGGCAGAGCGCTGGCTTCAGGCCAACGCCGATCGTTACCGCGTGGTGCGCTGAGACCTCAATCCGCCACGTGGGCGCGCATCCAGTCGGGCAGTGCCACGGCCTTCTGCTTGGGGAAATCCACCCAGATGGTGGTGGCCCCGCCCGCCGCGCAAATCACATCAGGATCGTCCACCCGCGCCAGCGTGGCCCAGGTCTCGAAGGTGGTACGGGCCGGGTCGCTCACATACATGCGCGCCAGCACCTCGCCCGGGTACTCCAGTTGGCGGTAGAAATTGCAGAATGCGTTGACGATGACCGGCCCTTCGCCCTGCGGCGCGGGCGGGCAGCCGATGGCTTGCATCCAGTCGATGCGCAGGGTTTCGAGGTAACGAAAATAGCTGGTGTTGTTGACGTGGCCCATGGCGTCCATGTCACCCCATCGGATGGGGATGCGCATCTCATGGACCAGGCGCTTGCGCTCAGGGATTTCGATCCGCACCGCGCCGCCCCTCAGACCGCAAAGCCGTCGTCAGCGGCGATGATCGCGCCGTTCACAAAATGGCTCTGATCGCTGGCCAGCATCACCAGCAAGGCGTCCAGGTCTTCGGGCTTGCCGATGCGCTTGCGTGGCAGCATGTTGACCAGCTTCTGGCCCTGCTCGGTCTGCCAATGGTGGTGGTTGATCTCGGTGTCGATGTAGCCGGGGCAGATGGCGTTCACGTTGATGCCAAAGCGGCCCCACTCCAGCGCCATGGCCTTGGTCATCTGCACCACCGCGGCCTTGCTCATGCAGTAGGCGCCGATCTGGGGCAGCACCTTCAGGCCGGCCATCGACGCAATGTTGATGATGCGCCCGCCGGTGTAGGTGCCGGGCGCCGCCCCGCGGGCACGGGCCAGCATGCGCTTGCCGACCTCCTGCGCCACAAAGAACGAACCCTTGACGTTGGTGTTGAAGATGAAGTCGAAATCGTCCTCGCCCACGTCCTGGATGCGCTGGGTGGTGCTGACCCCCGAGTTGTTGACCAGGATGTCGATCGAGCCCACCTCGGTCTCGGCATGGGCCACCGCGGCACGGATGCTGTCCAGATCGGTCACATCCAGGGGCAGCACATGGGCGCTGCCGCCCTCGCCCTCGATGTGGGCACGCAGCTCCTTGAGCTTCTCGACGCGGCGGCTGGCCAACACCACTGCGGCACCGGCCCGGGCCAGCGTGCGGGCAAACTGGGCACCCAGGCCGCTGGAGGCGCCGGTGACAAAGGCCACGCGGCCCGACAAATCGATGCTGAAAGCCATTTACAGTGTCTCCACAAGGACAAAAAAACGAACGACCGTTCTAATTCAGCCATGCTGCGAATAAAATGCCGCGCAGCCGGTTACAACTGAGTCACCGAACCCAAATCATTATCCAGCGAGACGCCCCATGACCAACGAAGAAATCCTGTCCCAATACGGCCCGCGAGAGGCCATGGAATACGACGTCGTCGTCGTTGGGGGTGGCCCGGGCGGGCTGGCCACCGCGATTCGGCTCAAGCAACTGGCCGCCGAAAAAGGCACCGACGTGTCGGTGGTGGTGCTGGAAAAAGGCTCCGAGCCCGGTGCCCACATCCTGTCGGGCGCCATCATGGACCCCAAGGCCCTGACCGAACTGCTGCCGAACTGGAAGGCCGACGGCGCCCCGCTGAACCAGCCGGTGACCGACGATGCCTACATCTTTCTGGGCGAGAAATCGGGTTTTCGCGTGCCCAACTTCCTGCTGCCTCCGTTTGCCCACAACCATGGCAACTACATCGTCAGCCTGGGTGCCGTCACCAAGTGGCTGGGTGAGCAGGCTGAAGCCCTGGGCGTGGAAATCTTCCCGGGCTTCAGCGCCGCCGAAGTGCTCTACAACGAGGACGGCTCGGTCAAGGGTGTGGCCACCGGCAACATGGGCATCAACAAGGAAGGCGAACCCACCGGCGACTTCCAGTTGGGCATGGAACTGCACGCCAAGTACACCGTGTTCGCTGAAGGCGCCCGCGGCCACCTGGGCAAGCAGCTGATTGCCCGCTTCAAGCTCGACGAGGGTCGCGACCCGCAGAGCTTCGGCATCGGCATCAAAGAGCTGTGGGAGATCGACCCCGCCCGCCACAAGCCCGGTTTCGTGATGCACACCGCCGGCTGGCCCATGGCGTCCGACACCTATGGTGGCGCCTTCCTGTACCACCTTGAAGGCAACAAGGTGGCGCTCGGCTTTGTCACCGGACTGGGCTACACCAACCCTTACCTGAGCCCGTTCGAAGAACTGCAGCGCTGGAAAACCCACCCCAACGTGCGTTACTACTTCGAAAACGACCAGGGTGAGGTCACGGCCAAGCGCCTGTCCTATGGCGCCCGCGCCATCAACGCCAGCGGCATCAATGCCCTGCCCAAGACAGTGTTCCCGGGCGGCGCGCTGGTGGGCTGCAACGCCGGCTACCTCAACGTGGGTCGCATCAAGGGCAGCCACGCCGCCATCAAGACGGGCATGCTGGCCGCCGAAGCGGCCTATGACGCCGTGGTGGCCGGCCGCCAGCACGACGAGCTGACGGCCTACCCTGAGGCTTTCGAGCACAGCTGGCTGCACACCGAACTGAACAAGGACCGCAACTTCAAGAACTGGTTCAAGTACGGTCTGACCACCGCCACGTTGATGAACGGCTTCGAGCAGTTCGTGCTGCGCGGCCACATCCCCTGGACGCTGCGCCGCACCAAGCCGGACCATGCCTACCTGAAGCCGGCCGCCGAGTGCCAGCCGATCAACTACCCCAAGCCCGATGGCAAACTGACATTTGACCGCCTGTCCAGTGTCTTCATCAGCAACACCAACCACGCAGAAAACCAGCCCGCCCACCTCACGCTGAAAGACGCGTCTGTGCCGGTGAAGGTGAACCTGGCCAAGTACGCCGGCCCCGAGGCCCGCTACTGCCCGGCCGGCGTGTACGAGTTTGTCAAGAACGACGACAACAGCGACCGCCTGCAGATCAACGCCCAGAACTGCGTGCACTGCAAGACCTGCGACATCAAGGACCCGACCCAGAACATCGTCTGGGTGACCCCCGAAGGCGGCGGCGGCCCGAACTACTCGGGCATGTGAGCATGGGGGCTGCCAACGCGGCAGACCCCTCTCCCCCCCTTCACCCCCCTTCAAAGCGCCCCTTGTGGGCGCTTTTTCTTTGCCACCTCCCCTTGAAGGCGGCTGGAAGTCACCTGGACGACCCGCAGGCGTTGGTGGCCCGCCAAAGCTAGCGAAAACCCGGATTCAGCCGTCTGTCCCTGCCCCGCATAATGAAAAAGTTGTATGACAAATTTACTTTGAATCGCAACAGAAACAAGCACAAGCAAGGAGACAAGATGACCCTTTCCCGCACCGCCCTGTCCATGATGCTGGCCGCCGGCCTCACCGGCACCGCCTTCGCCCAGACCACCACGCTGAAGATCGGCTACGCCACCACCAAGGACTCGCATTACGGTGTCGGCTCCACGGTGTTCTGCGACGAGATCGAAAAAGGCACCCAAGGCCGCTACAAATGCCAGCAGTTCCCCAGCTCTGCCCTGGGGGGAGAGCGCGAGATGATCGAGGCGGTGCAGTTGGGCACCCAGGACCTGGTCAACACCTCGACCGGCCCGGTCGGCAACTTTGTGCCCGAGGTGAAAATCGTCGACATCCCCTTCCTGTTCCGCGACTATGACCACGCCCGCAAGGTGATGGACGGCCCGATCGGCCAGGACCTGCTGAGCAAGTTCCCCTCCAAGGGCCTGATCGCCCTGGCCTGGACGGAAAACGGCTTCCGCCACATGACCAACAACAAGCGCGACATCGTCAAGCCCAGCGATGCGGCCGGCCTGAAGATGCGCACCATGGAGAACAAGGTGCACATGGAGGGCTACAAGACCTTCGGCATCCTGCCGACGCCCATGGCCTTCCCTGAGCTGTTCGGCGCCCTGCAGCAGGGCACGGTCGACGGGCAGGAAAACCCCATTCCGGTGATTCTGTCGTCCAAATTCGCCCAGGTGCAAAAACACCTCTCATTGACGGGCCACGTCTACTCGCCCGCCCTGCTGCTGGTGTCCCAGCGTGTCTGGAGCAAGCTCAGCGACGCCGATAAAAAGGTGTTCCAGGAGGCGGCCAAGAAAGGCGCCGTGGCCCAGCGCAAGAAGGTCAACGACGACGAGAACAACGGCATTGCCCAGTTGGAAAAAGACGGCATGACCGTGACCCGCAAGGTCGACGGTGCCGCCTTCCGCGAAGCCCTCAAGCCCGCCTATGTGAGCTACGCCAAGGAATTTGGCGCCGACAACATCAAGAAGATCCAGGACGTGCGCTGAGCATCGCCCTGCCGGCCGGCTTGCCCCAGCTGCAAGCGGGCCGGACCCCGCGCCGCCTTGCTGGCAGCGCGCTCTCCCCTGCCCTGGGCGCACCGCGCTGAATCCTCATGAACACCTTTGAACGCTACTTCGTGGCCACCAACCGCTGGGCCCTGATCGTGCTGCTGGCGGCCATGTCGGTCATCATCTTTGCCAACGTGGCCTTGCGCTACCTGACCAATGCCTCGATCGAATGGGCCGAAGAGGTGGCCCGCCACATGATGATCTGGCTGACCTTCATCGGCTCGGGCATGGTGATGCGCTACGGGGGTCACATCGCGGTCGAGAACCTGCAAGATGCTTTTCCACGCCCGGTGGGCCAGGCCATCCGCGTGCTGGTGGCCATCCTGTTGATGGCCTTCTTCGTGATGATGACCTGGATCGGCTGGCAATACACCCAGCGCGCCATGTTCCAGATGACGGCCGCGACCCAGATCCCCTTCGGCTACATCTACATGGCCATTCCGGTGGGCGGGCTGCTGCTGTGCATCCACTTCCTGCTGGTGCTGCGCCACTACATCACCGACCGCAAATTCGCCACCGATGCGCAGTTCGATGCCACGGCCAGCGCCTCTATCTGACCTCGCAGAGCCTTCCCCATGAACCCCAGTTTTGTTCTGATCATTGCGGCCTGCGTGTACCTGGCCATCGGCGTGCCCGTGGCCTTTGCGTTGGGCCTGGCCACCGCCACCGCCCTGGTGTTGACCGACAGCTACCCGCTGCTGGTGCTGCTGAAGGAAACCTTCACCGGTGTCGACAGCTTTCCACTGATGGCCGTGCCCTTCTTCATCCTCGCTGCCGAGTTGATGAGCGGTGGCTCGCTGACCGAGGTGCTGCTCAAATTTGCCGGCCAGTTCGTCGGCCACAAACGCGGCGGCCTGGGCTACACCAATGTGGTGTCGCTCACCTTTTTCTCAGGCATTTCGGGCTCGGCCCTGGCTGATGCGGCCGGCCCGGGCTCGATGTTGATCCGCATGATGGACAAGGCCGGCTACGACAAGTCGTATGCCGCCGCCCTGACCGCCTCGACCGCCATCGTGGGCCCCATCATCCCGCCATCCATCACCATGATCGTCTACGCCCTGCAGGACGAGAGCGTCTCGGTGGGCGCGCTGTTCGTGGCGGGCATTCTGCCCGGCATCCTGATTTCGATCGCCATGTGCGTTGTCAACTGGCATGTCTCGAAAAAGCGCAACTACAAAGGGGCTGGCCAACTGCCCCCGCTCAGAGAGATCCTGGTCAACACCTGGAAGGCCTTGCCGGCACTGATGCTGCCCATTCTGATCCTGGGCGGCATGCGCGCCGGCTGGTTCACCCCCACCGAGGCCTCGGTCGTGGCGGTGTTCTACGCGCTGTTCTGCGGCAAATACGTGTACCGCACCCTGAAGTGGTCGGCCGTGCCCAACATCCTGGCCTACTCCTCGCTGTTGACCGCCTCGGTGCTGATCATCATCGGCCTGTCGGGTTCGTTTGCCTGGCTGCTGACCATCGAGGGCCTGCCCCAGCTGATGGCCGACTGGCTGATCGGCATGAACCTGTCACCCTGGATGTTCCTGATCGTGGTGAACGTGTTCCTGCTGGTGTTCGGCATCTTCATCGAACCGCTGCCCGGCGTGATGGTGCTGGTGCCGATCCTGGCGCCGGTGGCCCTGAAGCTCGGCGTGGACCCGATCCAGTTCGCCATGATCGTGATCTACAACCTGACCCTGGGCATGATCACACCGCCCGTGGGGGGCTTGCTGTTCGTGACCTCGAACGTGTCCAAGGTGCCGCTGTCCGAGCTGACCCGCGAGCTGATGCCTTTCCTGTGGGCGCACGGCGTGGTGCTGGTGGTGATCACCTTCGTGCCGGCCCTCAGCAGCTGGCTGCCGCACGTGCTCGGTTTCAAATAATCGGCCCCAGGCCTGGGCGCGCACGTTATACTGCCGCCCGTCAGGAGAGAGCCCGATCCCGAATCGGGCCGCCGAAGGCGAAAGCGAAGCGCAACAACCGGTGCATCGCCCTAACGCTCAGGCAGAAGGACTGACAGCCGTCTGGCAACAGACGTTTCCCAGCTGGAGAGAGGCTGCCCACCATCAACGCATGGCGCAGCCCACCGAAGGAGCAAGCCCGCATCGCCGGGTGAATCTCTCAGGTAAAGCGGACAGCCGGGGCCCCTGCGCAGCAGCCGTTGTGGCTGCGCGTGCCGTGCCCCCTCTGCCAAAGGCTTGACCGTGACCGATTCCGCTCTGCTGACCACCCCCCTGAACGCCCTGCACCTTGAACTCGGCGCCCGCATGGTGCCTTTTGCCGGCTACTCGATGCCGGTGCAGTACCCGGCCGGCCTGATGGCCGAGCACCTGCACACCCGCAGCGCCGCCGGCCTGTTCGATGTGTCGCACATGGGTCAGTTGCGACTGGTGGGGCCGGACGCTGCTGCGGCCTTCGAAAGCCTGATGCCGGTCGATGTCATCGGCCTGGGCGTCGGCAAGCAGCGTTACGGGCTGCTGCTCAATGAGGAGGGCGGCATTCTGGACGACCTGATGTTCGTGAACCGGGGCGACGATCTGTTCGTGATCGTGAACGGCGCCTGCAAGGTGGCTGACATCGCCCACATCCAGGCCCGCATCGGCCAGCGCTGCCAGGTGATTCCCCTGCCCGATCAAGCCTTGCTGGCCCTGCAGGGCCCGCAGGCCGTGACCGCCCTGAGCCGCCTGGCCCCGGGCGTGGAGCAACTGGTGTTCATGACCGGCGGCGCCTTCAGCATCGGCGGCATCGATTGCTACGTGACCCGCAGCGGCTACACCGGCGAAGACGGCTTCGAAATCTCCGTGCCCGCGGCCCAGGCCGACAGCCTGGCACGCACGCTGCTGGCCCAGCCCGAAGTCAAGCCCATCGGCCTGGGCGCCCGCAATTCACTGCGCCTGGAAGCCGGGCTGTGCCTGTATGGCAACGATCTGGACACCACCACCACCCCGGTCGAGGCCGGCCTGACCTGGGCCATCCAGAAGGTGCGACGTGCCGGTGGTGAGCGCGAAGGTGGCTTCCCGGGTGCCGCCAAGGTCCTGGCCCAATTGGCTGATCTGCAGGGCACTGCTGGCGTGCTGACCCGCAAGCGCGTAGGCCTGGTGGCCCTGGACCGGGTGCCGGTGCGCGAACACACCGAGTTGCAGACCCTGGCGGGCGAGCGCATTGGCGAAGTCAGCAGCGGCCTGCTCGGCCCCAGCATCAACCAACCCGTGGCCATGGCCTATGTGCGCGCCGACCAGGCCGCCCTGGGCACCCGGCTGAACGCCATCGTGCGCGGCAAGCCCGTGGCGATGCAAGTTGCTGCCATGCCCTTCGTTCCCAACCGATACTACCGGGGCTGATTTGCATCCAGCCTCCCAAGCAACACACCTATTTCAGGAGAAATTCATGAGCGTCAAATTTTCCAAAGAGCACGAGTGGATCAACGCCGCCGACAGCAACGCCGCCGTGGTCGGCATCACGGTCCATGCGCAAGATGCGCTGGGTGATGTGGTGTTCGTCGACCTGCCCGAAGTCGGCAAGACCTTTGCGGCCGGCGACGTGGCCGGCGTGGTCGAGTCGGTGAAGGCCGCGGCCGACGTCTACATGCCGGTGGACGGCGAGATCGTCGAAGTCAACGAAGCCCTGCGCGACGACCCCTCGCTGGCCAACAGCGACCCGCTGGCCAGTGGCTGGTTCTTCAAGGTCAAGCTGTCCAACCCGGCCCAGCTCGACGGCCTGATGGACGAGACCACCTACTCCGACTTCACCAAGAACGCCTGAGCCCAGGCGCCCCACCCCGAGTTTTCCCATGCTGATGCAATCCGCCCTTCCCCTCGCTGAACTTGAGAACCCGGCCGAATTCCGGGCCCGCCACATCGGCATCAGCCCCGAAGACGAAGCCCACATGCTGAGCACCGTGGGCGCCGCCTCGCGCCGGGCCCTCATCGAAGGCATCGTGCCGCGCAGCATTGCGCGCGGCACGGCCATGGACCTGCCCGCCCCCGTGACGGAAGCAGACGCCCTGGCCGAGTTGAAGGCGATGGCATCCAAGAACAGAATCCTGCGCAGCCACATCGGCCAGGGCTATTACGGCACCCACACCCCTGGCGTGATCCTGCGCAACATTCTGGAAAACCCCGCCTGGTACACCGCCTACACGCCGTACCAGGCCGAAATCTCGCAAGGCCGCATGGAGGCGCTGGTCAACTTCCAGACCCTGGTGTGCGACCTGACCGCCATGCCCATGGCCAATGCCTCGATGCTGGACGAAGCCACGGCTGCCGCCGAGGCCATGACCCTGGCCAAGCGCTCGGTCAAATCCAAAGCCAACGCCATCGTGGTGGCCGGCGACTGCCACCCGCAAAGCATCGAAGTGATCCAGACCCGTGCCGCACCGCTGGGCTTCGAAGTCATCGTGGCCCGCAGCGCCGCAGAATGGGCCACCGCCCTGACTGAGCGCGACTACTTTGCCGCCGTGGCCCAATACCCCGGCACCTTCGGTGAACTGCGCGACTTCAGTGCCGACGTGGCTGCAGTGCACGCCAAGCAGGCCGCCTTCATCGTGGCGGCCGACCTGCTGGCGCTGACCGTGCTCACGCCGCCCGGCGAATGGAACGCCGACATCGTGATTGGCAGCACCCAGCGCTTCGGCATGCCCATGGGCGCGGGCGGCCCGCACGCTGCCTTCATGGCCTGCCGCGATGAGTTCAAACGCTCCATGCCCGGCCGCCTGGTGGGCGTCAGCGTCGACAGCCACGGCCAACCAGCCTACCGCCTGGCCCTGCAGACCCGCGAGCAGCACATCCGCCGTGAGAAAGCCACCTCCAACATCTGCACCGCGCAGGTGCTGCCCGCGGTGGTGGCCAGCATGTACGCCGTCTACCACGGCCCCGCCGGCCTCAAGCGCATCGCCAGCCGCATCGCGGCCTACACGGCGGTGCTGGCCGCCGGCCTGCAGCAGCTGGGTCACTCGATCCAGCAAAGCGGTGCCTTCGACACCGTGAGTGTTGCTGCCGGCGCACAAGCCCAGGCCATCCTGGCCAAGGCCCTGGCCGCGGGTGTGAACCTGCGCCTGTCAGAGGGCGGCACACTCAGCGTCTCGCTCGACGAGACCACCACCCGCGAACACATCGAAGACCTGTGGCGCTTCTTTGCCGCTGATGGCCAGGCACTGCCCGCCATGGCCGCGTTCGAGAAAGGCATCGAACCGTTGATCCCGGCCGAACTGCGCCGCAGCAGCCGCTACCTGACGCACCCGGTGTTCAACAGCCACCACAGCGAAACCAGCATGCTGCGCTACCTGCGCCGCCTGGCCGACAAGGACCTGGCCCTGGACCGCAGCATGATCCCGCTGGGCAGTTGCACCATGAAGCTCAACGCCACCAGCGAGATGATCCCCATCACCTGGCCCGAGTTCGCCAATCTGCACCCTTTCGCGCCTGCTGACCAACTGCAGGGCTACAAAGAACTGGACGAGCAACTGCGCCAGTGGCTTTGCCAGGCCACCAGCTATGCCGGCATCAGCCTGCAGCCCAATGCCGGCAGCCAGGGCGAATACGCCGGCCTGCTGGTCATCAAGGCCTGGCACGCCTCGCGAGGCGAAAGCCACCGCAACATCTGCCTGATCCCCTCCTCGGCCCACGGCACCAACCCGGCCAGCGCCCAGATGGTGGGCCTGCAGGTGGTGGTCACGGCCTGTGATGCCAACGGCAACGTCGATCTGACCGACCTGCGCGCCAAATGCGAGCAGTACAGCGAGCGTCTGGCCGCGGTGATGATCACCTACCCCAGCACCCACGGCGTGTTCGAGACCAGCGTCAAAGAGCTGTGCGCCCTGGTGCATCAACACGGTGGTCGCGTCTATGTGGACGGCGCCAACATGAACGCCCTGGTCGGCGTGGCGGCGCCGGGCGAGTTCGGCGGCGACGTGAGCCACCTGAACCTGCACAAGACCTTCTGCATCCCGCACGGCGGCGGCGGGCCCGGTGTCGGCCCGGTGTGCGTGGTTGAAGACCTGGTGCCCTTCCTGCCCGGCCATGCCACCGCAGGCCTGCCGGTCAACGGCGTGGGCGCCATCAGCGCGGCACCGCTGGGCAATGCCGCCGTGTTGCCCATCAGCTGGATGTACTGCCGCATGATGGGCGCCGAAGGCCTGCAGGCGGCCACCGAGGCCGCCATCCTGTCGGCCAACTACATCAGCGCCCGCCTGAAAGACCACTACCCCACGCTGTACGCCAGCGAGAACGGCCATGTGGCGCACGAGTGCATCCTGGACCTGCGCCCCCTGAAAGACGCCACCGGTGTGGCTGCCGAAGACGTGGCCAAGCGCCTGATCGACTACGGCTTCCACGCACCGACGCTGAGCTTCCCCGTGCCCGGTACCCTGATGGTCGAGCCCACCGAGAGCGAAACCCGCGACGAGTTGGACCGCTTCATCGACGCCATGATCGCCATCCGCGAAGAGATTCGCCAGGTCGAAGCCGGCACCTGGCCACAAGACGACAACCCGCTGAAGAACGCCCCCCACACCGCCGCCAGCCTGATGGGCGCCGACTGGGCCCACCCCTACTCGCGCGAGGTGGCCGCCTACCCGGTGGCCAGCCTGCGCCAGACCAAGTACTGGTCGCCCGTGGGCCGGGTCGACAACGTGTGGGGCGACCGCAACCTGTTCTGCAGCTGCGTGCCGGTGAGTGAGTACGCTCAGTAAGCGATGCGCCCTGTCCCTGCAGGGCATCGCTTGCTGAAGCCTAAGGTGCCGGGCCGAGCGCCTCTTCAGCCCCCGGCATCCTGGCGCACCGAGGGCAGTTGCCCAAGCAAGGCTGGCAACCATGCCTGCACGGTCTCCCAGACGACATCCAGGTTGATTTCAAAGTAGCCATGCCATGCGGTTGCGCATATTGCGCATGCTGCGCCATGGCACACCGGGGTGCTTTTAAGCAAACGTGGGGTACGAATCCATGACGTTGGTGGCCGCCTCGCCGATGACGATCAAACACATGATGACCGCCATTTGGGTGCGCTTGTCAGCCTGAAAATCGTCTCGCCCCATGCCCTCCACAAAGCTGCAGGCATCGGTGGCGGCCAGTTCGATATGCTCCAAATACTCAGGAAGGCGATTCCGGTTCATACCGGCTGCGCCGCTCCCAGGACATGGTCACGAAACTTGGAGGGCAGATCGCCGGGTGTCAGCAAATCGACGGACACACCAAGCAGTGATTTCAGCTCCTCCTGCAAATCGCCCAAATCCAGCAATGTGGTACCCGGCAAGGCATCGACCAGGATGTCAATGTCGCTGCCGTCCTGATCGCTGCCATGCAGTACCGAGCCGAAGACGCGTGGGTTTTCCACACGATAGCGGCCTGCGGTTTCCCGCACTTCGCATCGTTTCAACTCAAGCGCAACGGACGGTCGCATGGACACCCTTTGTTAAGGCCAATTGTCGAGAGGATAGGCAATCAAGACCGGTGTTTCAAAATCAACAGGCCACCAGCGGGAACCGTGCCTTGATCCCCAAGCGCATGGCCGTCCCATATGGCATGGCTGCTTGTTGTTCGGAGCCGCGCTGATCCTATTGCCTCAGCGTGTCAGCAACCGGCTTAGCACGCCACAGTGTCAGCCGTCAGTCATTACACTTGGGCCTCAGTTTCGACCGCCCATGACATCACCCGCCTTTTACTCCCAGGATATGGCCGATCCGGCACGCCCTTTGCCGACCGACGGTGCCGAGGTGCTGCGCCAGCTCGTGGCCGAGCTGCAAAGCCAGAACGAGATCCTGCGCTACAGCCAGGCCAATGCTGAGAGTGCCTCAGAGCGCTTCGAGACCCTGTTTTCGAGTGTGCCGCTGCCGCTGATGGTGATTGACGAGCACGACATCGTGGCCCAGGCCAACTCGATGGCGCACCGCCGCTTCCAGCCCACCGAAGCCGATCGTCCACTGGTGTCACTGATGCCTTTTGTGAGCGAGGCCCATGTCGGCAAGGTTCAGCAGGCCCTGGCTCTGGCCCAGAGCGAAGGCCAGGCCGAGGCCACCGAAGTGGTGTTTGCCATCGGTGACAGTGGCCAGTTGACTGGCGACCTGCATGTGCGCCGGCTCGAAACCCACCAGGATGGCGCGCCCCCCCTGGTGCAGTACATCTGCGCGGTGATCGACCAGGGCCCCTTGTTGGCGGAACGCCGCGCGTTGCAGGAAAGCGCCGCGGCCCTGCAGGAGCGCAACGAACAACTGCACGCCAGCGAACGGCGCCTGGAAGCCATCATCAACTCGGCGCTGGATGCCATCGTGTGCGTGGACAAGGACCAGCGCATCACCGTGTTCAACCCCACGGCGGCGGCCCTGTTCCAGTGCCCCGCCAGTGACGCACTGGGCAGCCCGCTGGAGCGCTTTCTGCCCAACGCCAGCGAGGCCCTGGCCTTCACCCAGACCGCCAGCCAGGCCTTGTTGGGCGACCTCACGGCACGCACGGCCGGCGGCAAGGAGCTGTCGGTCGAAGTCAGCGTCTCGGTCGAGCGGCATGCCGAGGGCGAGACCATCACCGTGTTTGCACGCGACCTGACGGCCCGTAAACGGGCCGAGGCCCACCGGGCCGAGCTGGAGGTGCAACTGCGCGAATCCCAGAAGATGCAGGCGGTGGGCACCATGGCCGGTGGCATTGCGCACGACTTCAACAACATCCTGGGGGCCATTCTGGGCAATGTCGAATTGGCCCGGGGCGACCTGGCCACTGAATCGCCGGCCCTGATCAGCCTCAACGAGATCGACAAGGCCGGCCGGCGCGCCCGCGAACTGGTGCGCCAGATCCTGACCTTCAGCCGCAACGAGGCACCGCGGCGCAGCCCCCTGGCGCTGGAAGAGGTCGTCCACGAGACCGAACGCCTGCTGCATGTCACCTTGCCGCCCGGCATCACCCTGAACCTGGACCTGGCACCGCACACCCCGCGCGTGCTGGCTGACGCCACCCAGGTTGAGCAGGCCCTGCTGAACCTGTGCACCAACGCCATCCACGCCATGGAACCGGGGCCGGGCCGGGTGACCATCCGGCTGGCCCCGCTGATGCCGGAGGCCCGCTTGCGCGAGCGCCTGCGCCTGACCCCAGGCCCCTACCTGTGCCTGAGCGTGCACGACAGCGGCCAGGGCATGGACGCCGCCACCCTGCAGCGCATCTTCGAGCCCTTTTTCACCACCAAGCCCGTGGGACAAGGCACCGGCCTGGGCCTGGCCGTGGTGCACGGGGTGATGCGCACCCACGACGGCGCGGTCGACGTGCAAAGCAAACCCGGCCAGGGCAGCACCTTCTCGCTGTACTTTCCTGCGCTGCGCGGGGCCCAGGCCATCAACCCGTTCCACGAGACGCACACGACCGCGAGCGAACCGACACCGCCAGCCGCGGCGCCGGCCCCCGGCCAGAACGCTGCCGCGAAGACCGCGCCCCCAGCCTCTGAAGGCCGGGGCCAGCGCGTCATCTACGTCGATGACGACACGGCCCTGGTGTTTCTGGTGGAGCGCCTGCTGCGCCGCCGCGGCTACCACGTCACCACCTACACCGACCCCCAGGAGGCCGCAGCCGCGCTGCGTGCCGACCCTCAGGCCTGCGACCTGCTGGTGACCGACTACAACATGCCCGGCTACTCAGGCGTCGACCTGCTGCGTGAGGTGCGTGGCATCCGCGCCGATCTGCCCGTGGCGCTGGCCTCGGGCTACGTGACGGCGGAGATCGAGCGCAGCGCGCTGGCCGAAGGCGCCAGGGCCCTGATCCACAAACCCAACGATGTCGAAGAGCTGTGCGCGACAGTGCAGCGCCTGCTGAGCTGAAGCCGCCTGGCCTGCAAAGCCCCTCTGAATCCCCATGCCGACCTTTCATGTCCGCGCTGCCGATGGCAGCCTGCAAGCCCCCCTCCCCGCCGCGCCAGCCCAGGGCGCCCCAGCGCCTGAACCCCGGCCTGCCCTGACCGGCCGCGCCGCCCGCAAAGAGCGGGCCGCCCTGGCGGCAGCCGCCCGGCCCGAGCCTCCCGCCGTGGTCGCCCCATCGAGCCTTGAACTGGGCAGCGGCAACACTCAGCCAGCCCGGGAGCTGGACACCCCGGCCGGGCCCATCACCTGCCTGTATGAGGACGCCAGCGTGCTGGCCTTCAACAAGCCAGCGGGCATGCACTCGGTGCCCGGCAAGGGGGAGGACAAACAGGACTGCCTGTCCGCTCGCGTGCAAGCCCTGTTCCCCGAGGCCCGTGTGGTGCACCGGCTGGACCTGGACACCTCCGGCATCATCGTGATGGCCCGCGGTGCCGAAGCCCAGCGCCGCATCAACCGCAGCTTCGAGCAGCGTGAGGTCGACAAGCGCTATGTGGCCGTGGTGCAAGGCTGCCTGCAGGCCCCCGACGATGACTGGGGCCTGATCGACCTGCCCATCGCGCTGGACTGGGTCAACCGGCCGCTGCACATCGTCGACGCGGCCACGGGCCGACCCAGCCAGACCCATTGGCATCTGCTGGCCGTCGACGAGGTGGACAACAGTTCGCGCGTGCTGCTGGAACCGTTCACCGGACGGTCACATCAGTTGCGTGTGCACCTGCAGGCGCTCGGCCACCCCATTCTGGGCGACCGCCTCTACGGCGGCCCGATCGCCCCCCCCCGCGCGCCGCGATTGCTGCTGCACGCCACCCAGATCCGGCTGCCCCACCCGGACAGCGGTGCGCCCCTGTTCATTGAAAGCCCGGTTCCCTTCTGAGCCCGACCCCATGACACGCCTTGCCGTCGACCTCGCCAAAGCCACCCGCCTGCTCAACCATGGGCCCACCGTGCTGGTGTCCAGCGCGCACGCCGGGCGCCACAATGTGATGGCCGCAGCCTGGTCCATGCCTTTGGACTTCGAGCCGCCCAAGGTGGCGGTGGTGATCGACAAGGCCACGCTGACGCGCGAGCTGGTCGACGCCTCGGGCGAGTTCGTGCTCAACATCCCGCCGACCGCCATGGCCCAGGCCACCCTGCGCCTGGGGCGTGAAAGCGGTCACGAGCAACCCGACAAACTGGCCCGCAGCAGCATCCAGTTGGACCCGGCCAGCCGTGTGCAGGCCGGGCTGGTGCAGGGCTGCATCGGCTGGCTCGAATGCCGCGTGCTGCCCACCAGCGCCGCCGTGGCCGGCCCGCACGACCTGTTCCTGGCCGAGGTGCTGGCCGCCTGGGCCGATGAGCGCGTGTTCCGCGACGGGCACTGGCATTTCGACGACGCCCCGGACGAGCTGCGCAGCCTGCATTACGTGGCAGGGGGACATTTCTACCAGGTGGGTTCCGCACTGGACGTGGAACTCTGAGCCGTTCGCCAAGGCGAAGGTGTTGGTCCGGAACAACCCTGTCAACACCTTCGGTCGCATCGCGCTAGCATGGCGTCATGACCACCTCCTTGTACATCCTCACCGGCGCCTCGCGCGGCATGGGCTTGGCCTTGGCTGAGCAACTGCTGCAAGCGGGCAACACCTTGCTGACACTGCAGCGCAACCCCCACCCCGACCTGCCGGCCCTGGCCGAGGCCCGGGGGGCCCATTTGCTGAGCTGGTCGGTCGACCTGGCTGACAGCACAGGCGCCGCCCACGAACTGGGCCTGTGGCTGCGCACCCAGGACGCGGCCGCTTACCAGCGAGCCGTGCTGATCAACAATGCGGGGGTGATCCCGCCGATCGCACCGCTCTCCGACAGCGACCCGGCGCTGGTGGCGGCGGCACTGCGCATCGGGTTGGAAGCGCCCATGCTGCTGTGTGCGGCCTTTTTGAATGGCACCGCCGACTGGGCGCTGCCACGCCAGGTGCTGAACATCTCCTCGGGCCTGGGTCGGCGGGCCATGGCCTCGCAAGCCCCCTACTGTGCCGCCAAGGCCGGCATGGACCATTTCACACGCTGCCTGGCACTGGACGAGGCCCTGAAGCCCAACGGGGCCCGGGTCTGCTCACTCGCGCCGGGCGTGATCGATACCGACATGCAGGTGCAACTGCGCAGCGCGCCGGCCGAGGCCTTCCCTGATCAGGGCAACTTTGCCGCGCTCAAGGACAAGGGCCAGCTGACGTCGCCCCAGGAGGCCGCCGCCCGCCTGCTGGCCTACCTGCAACGGCCCGACTTCGGCAGTCAGCCTGTGGCCGACGTGCGCGACGCCTGAACGCCCGGCTCAGAAGCTGAGCCGCAGGCCCACGCGCAGGGTGCGCGGCTCCAGGGGATGGATCAGCCGGCCCTCGATGGCCGAGCCGCTGCCGCAGCCGCCGGTGCCGCCCAGGGCCTCGCGCTGGGTGCAGGCGCCGCCCCAGTACTCGATGTCGTTGGCACGCCGGTCAAACAGGTTGAGCACATCCAGGCTGGCCTGCCATCGGTTCGAACCGGCCTGGAAGCGGTAGCCCAGCTTCAGGCTGCCCAGCCAGTACCCGCGCGACTGCTGCTGCCCGGTCTCCTCCAGGTCATAGGCCCCCAGGTAACGCAGGCGCAGCCCGCCGAACCAGGGCCCGCCGGGATCCCAGCTCAGGCCCATCGAAGCCGTCAGCGGCACGGCGTTGGGCACGTGGCGGCCGCCATTGACCGCCTGCACAAAGCGCGCCCGTGACCAGGCCAGGTTGCCATCCCACGCCAGACCGGGCGCCAGTTGCACGTCCTGGGCCCACTCCAGCCCCCAACGCCGTGAGGCGCCCCGGGGCTCGGTGACGCCCTCGTCACCGACAAACACCAACTCAGAGGCCAGTTGCATCTGCCAGAGGCTGAGGCGGGTCTGCCAACCCGGCAGGGGCTGGGTGCGCAGGCCGATTTCATGGCCGCGGGCCTTGACCAGCAACGGCACCGGGCTGGTGCCGCTGCCATCCTGCGGGCTGGTGCGGGTGGTGGCCCCACGCGCGTCGTTGCTGTGAAAGCCCTGACCTGCATTGACAAAGAATTCGGTGCCGCCCAAAGCCGGGAACGGCCCCAGCACCAGACCCAGACGGGGGCTGAGCTGGCGTGCCGACACGTTGCCGCCATTGTCGGCATTGAAGGCCCCCGCCAGCGGTGTGACCCGGGCCTGCAGGTGGTCCTGGCGCAGGCCCAGGCTGGTGCGCAGCCAGCTCTGCCAGCTGGTACGGGCCTCGAGCGACAGGCCGACAGCGGTCTCGGTGATGCGGTCCTGCCGAATCACCTCGGTGCGCTGGCGGTTCACCGTGCTGAACAGGCCCACGTTGCTGATCCGGTCCTGCCGCAGCAGGCCACCCAGCGTCAGCTCGGTGGCCCCGACACCCTCGCCCAGAAACCAGCTGTGCTGCCACCCGCCGCCCCACAAAACACGCTGGTCGGCCTGTTCATGCTGGTCGCCCGAAAGACCGTTCACAAAGCCTGAAGGTGCCGAAAACAGATTCAGTCCGTAGTCGACCACATAGCCTTGCGCCCGGCTGGCGCTGGCAGCGCCGCTGTCGGCCCATTCGGCCGACAGGCTGTAGCGGTGGGTGCGCCCGCCGTCGCCCGGGGACAGCACGCCGTAACGCCCGATTTCGCCCGACACGATGGCCCGTTCGGGCACATGCTCGGTGGCCTGCCAGTCGGCCTGATACAGCAGAGCGCTGATCGAATAACCGCGCGCCACGCTGCCAGACGAGAGCTTGAGCACCGCGTTCTGCTTGCCCAGGCGCTCGGGCTGCTGCCAGGGGCCATTGTTGTGCGTCAGCTCCAGGGCCATCAGGAGCTGCTTGTCATCGATCACCCGGCTGTCTGCCACGAGGCTGCGCCGGTAACCCCTGGGCCCCAGACCCAGCTCGATGAAGGGCGCAGGCAACTGCCGCACATAGTCGATCCGGGCGCTGCCGGCCACGGCAAAGTCGGCGTCTTCAAGGTGGTACACGCCCTTGCGGTATTGCAGGCTGCTGACCAGCTCAGGGATCAGGAAGTTCAGGTCCATGTAGCCCTGGCCATGGGCGTGCGACACCATGTTGATCGGCATGCCCATGAGGTGGGTGGCAAAGTCGCTGCCATGGTCGAGATTGAAACCCCGCAGAAAGTACTGGTTGGCCTTGCCATCCCCGGAATGCTGGGTGACCACCAGCCCAGGCACCGACTCCATCAGATCCGCCGGGCGAAGCAAAGGGCGCCGGGCCAGGCGTGTGGCCGTGACATAACCTTCACTGGCGCTGTCGGACTCCCCGGCCGCGAGAGCCTCGCCCGCCGTCACGCGGATCTCGGCCAGTTGTGGCAAGGCAGGCTGGGCCAGCACTGGGAAGGTGGCGAGGCAGCCCAGCAAGGGGCCGAACCGCCAAGGGCGGCAGGCGGGTTGAACGTGGCCTGCAAAAACAGGGCCGAGACATGAGAACAAGAGCATCTCCGGTGGGACTGCAGAGGCGGCACCGCGCCAAGACGAACCGGAAAAGCCCACGGGCACCCACGCGCTGGCGCCCAGGCAAAGGCATGCCCAGGGCCCCGAAGGGTGTCCGACAGAACCCTTCCCTCACCCCGAGGACTGGCACCACGCGTGGATCAGGCCGGTCTTCTGGCTCGCCTTCATCCTTCCCCGGGCCTTCCCATGCAAGTTCATGCACAGTGGCGTCGTCCGGCGTCGTCTGGCTTACAGCAGCGGGGGCTGCGCCGGAATGGTTGATCACGTCAACGTCACCGGCTTCCCGTTTAACCCACGCGTCGAGAGCGACGGCAGGCACCTGAAACGGGTGCGAGTGTAACCAACTTAACAATCCCTTGACGAGCCAAGCCCCCTCCGCGCCGCGCCCGTGACAGCACCCAGGCCGGGTGGCCTTCGGCAGCAGCTAAGATCAGCAGGCTGAATTCGTAATTAAGAATTCAATTCAATTTCAACCCGAGGAGTCAACATGTCCCGTGAAGTCGTCGTTGTCAGCGGTGTGCGCACCGCCATTGGTACCTTTGGCGGAAGCCTGAAGGACATCCCGCCCACCGCCCTGGGCGCCCAGGTGGTGCGCGAGTCGCTCAAACGTGCGCAGGTCGACGGTGCCGACGTGGGCCACGTGGTGTTTGGTCATGTGGTGAACACCGAGCCACGCGATATGTACCTGTCGCGCGTGGCCGCGATCGACGGCGGCTGCGCTGAAGGAACGCCGGCCTTCAACGTGAACCGCCTGTGCGGTTCTGGCTTGCAGGCCATTGTCTCGGCCAGCCAGGCCATCTTGCTGGGTGACGCCGACATCGCCATTGGGGGCGGCGCCGAGAACATGAGCCGAGCACCTTATGTCAGCCTGGCCACCCGCTTTGGGGCCCGCATGGGCGATACCAAGATGATCGACATGATGGTGGGGGCCCTGCACGACCCCTTCCACACCATTCACATGGGCGTGACGGCCGAGAACATTGCCGCCAAGTGGGGCATCACCCGCGCCGACCAGGATGCCCTGGCCGTGGAAAGCCACAACCGCGCCGAACGCGCCACAGCGGCAGGCTATTTCAAGGAGCAGATCACCCCGGTGATGCTCAAAAGCCGCAAGGGTGAGGTGGCCTATGACACCGACGAGCATTTCCGGGCCGGCGCCACGCTGGCCGACATGGAGAAGCTCAAGCCTGTGTTCGTCAAGGAGAATGGCACGGTTACGGCCGGCAACGCCTCGGGCATCAATGACGCCGCCGCCGCCGTGGTGCTGATGGAAGCCGGCACCGCCAAGGCGCGCGGCCTGCAGCCCCTGGCCCGCCTGGTGGCCTATGCCCACGCCGGCGTTGACCCCAAGTACATGGGCATCGGCCCGGTGCCGGCCACCCAGTTGGCGCTCAAGAAGGCTGGCCTGACCGTGAACGACCTGGATGTGATCGAGGCCAATGAGGCCTTTGCTGCCCAGGCCTGCGCCGTGAGCCGCGACCTGGGCCTGGACCCAGCCAAGGTCAACCCCAATGGCTCGGGCATTTCGCTGGGCCACCCGATCGGTGCCACCGGTGCCGTGATCACGGTGAAAGCCCTGTACGAGCTGCAGCGCATCCAGGGCCGCTACGCGCTGGTGACCATGTGCATCGGCGGCGGCCAGGGCATCGCCGCGATCTTCGAACGACTCTGATCGAGCCAAACTGAGGCGCTTGGCCTGCCGTCTGCCCCCAGCGGAAGGCCAGGGCCTCAGGGCTGCTGAACCATGCCCGTCTTGGCCCAGTTGCGCAAAGCCGTCAGCGTGTTGCTGACGTGCTTCATCGGGTTCAGGCTGGTGTACTGGTAGATGATCTTGCCATTCGGGGCGATCACATAGGACACCCGGTTCGCATAGTCGGGCCGGAAATGCAGCACCGCGTCATAGGCCTTCATGATCGACTGATCGGCGTCCGAGGCCACCGGGAACTTGCCCCGGCATTCCTGCACCGAGAATTTCTTCTGCGTCTCCAGGTCGTCGCGGGACACCCCCACTACCGAGGCCCCCAAGGCTTTGTAGTCGTCCAGCGCCTCGGCAAATTGGTGCGCTTCAATCGAGCAGCCCACGGAAAATGCAGACGGAAAGAAATACAGCACCACCGGGCCCCGGCTCAATTCATCATGCAGGGAATAGCTCTGCAGATTGCCGGCCAGAGCCACCTTTGCCGTAAACTCCGGCGCAGCCTCCCCAATGTCGAGCGCGGCTTGGGCCAAGCCCCACAAAAGGCTCATCCCGCAAAAGACAACCGTCCTAGACCATGCGTTCATCGCGTTACCTGATGGCAGCTTTGTATCCGTATCAGTATAGCGACCACCATGGCGCGGCTCCGGCGTCACGCTCATGCCCCGCCCCCCAACCCAGGCTCTCGGGTCTGGCGGGCCGCCACGGGGCTGAGCGATGGCCGGCAAGGCTGCTGCTGTGGGGCCTGGGGCTTATGTTGCTGGCGCTTGCCGGCTGCGCCACCCGCCTGCCACCGGTGGACCGGGTGCGGCTGGCCAGCGAAGCGATCCCGGCTTCGGCGCACAGCACGCTGGGCCGCATCGCACAGGAATCCCAGCCGGCCCCCGATCAGTCGGGCTTCCGACTCATGCCGCTGGGCACCTTCTCCCTTGATGCGCGCCTGCAACTGGCGCGCCGAGCTGAGGTTTCACTCGACGTTCAGTACTACGACATCGAGGGCGATGCCACTGGCCGCTACTTTCTGCGTGCCCTGCGGGACGCGGCACAACGGGGCGTGCGGGTTCGCCTGCTGGTCGATGATCTCTACACCGGGGGACATGACCCTTTGTTTCTTGGGCTCGCCGCCCACCCAAACGTCCAGGTGCGGCTGTTCAACCCCTTCTGTTGTGCCCGAGAAAAAGGGCAGGCCACCCGTTTCCTGGCCTCTACCGGCGACTGGAGCCGGCTTGACCACCGCATGCACAACAAGATGTTCATCGCCGACGGCGCGATGGCCATCATCGGTGGACGCAATGTGGCCAATGAGTACTACCTGAGAGGCGCCACTGACAATTTCGTCGATGTCGATGCCTTCACGACCGGGGCAGTACTGCCGGCCATGCAAGCGCTGTTCGACCGTTACTGGAACAGTCTGGCGGTCTACCCCCTGACCAGCATTGCCAGCAGCCCCTTGAGCCCCGAGGCGCTGCGGCGACAGTTCGAGACCGCCACCGGTCCAGCCACCACTGCGGCACCGGCCCCCTTGCCACCCAATGATGTGCTGGGTTACGCGCCGATTGCCGATGACCTGGATGCCGGCCGCCTGGGCCTGAACTGGGGCCAGGCCTATGTTTTTGCCGACCATCCCGACAAGCCCTTCGACGGGGTCGCCGGTGGCGAGCTTCTGGAAACCAGTGTCACCTACAACGTTCTGGAAGCCGTGGCCAAGGCCAAGAAGGAAGTGGTCGCCTCGTCGCCCTACTTTGTGCCTGGCCCGAAAGGCATGGCGTTTTTGAAATCCCTGCGCGACCAGGGCGTCAAGGTGACGGTGCTGACCAACTCGCTGAGTTCGACCGACGAACCTGCTGTCCATGTCGGCTACAGCCGTTACCGGGAAGACATGCTGAAGATGGGGGTCGATCTCTACGAGCTCAGCCCCTCGAAGGTCAGCAACAACAAGCATCCCTTCCTGTTCGGAAAATCCCTGGGGCGACTGCATGCCAAGCTGTTCGTCATCGACCGGCGTACCTCCTTCATCGGCTCGATGAACCTGGACCCCCGCTCAGCTACCATCAACACCGAGTTCGGTGCCGTGATCGACAGCCCTGAGGTGGCGCGTGAGCTGATCCGCATCATCGACATCGACCGGCTTCAAAGCGCCTACCGACTGCGCCTGGCCCCGGATGGCCGCGGTCTGCAATGGCTGGGCTTTCAGGACGACAGTGAAATGGTGCTGGACACCGAGCCCGATGCCTCTTTGAAACTGCGGCTCAAGGCCTGGCTGCTCGGGCCGCTGGTGCCTGAAGAATTGCTTTGAAACCTGGACGCACTCAGGCGCTGGGCCGTGGCCAGGGCCTCAGCCTACTTGGTCATGTACCACTGGATCACAAACTTGGCGGCAAAACCCACCAGGCCGAGGCCCAGCCCCAGAAACAGCACAAAGGTGCCGAACTTGCCGGCCTTCGACTCCCAGGCCAGGTGGCCAATGATGAACAACATGTAGAGCATGAAGCCCCCCACCCCGAACGTGAGGCCGAAGGTGGAGATCTGCTCTTCTGAAAAACCAAACATCAGTGTCTGACCTGAACAAAAACGGGGGCCAACGCTGCATCCCGGGAGGGCAGCGTCGAAACGTCCACCAGGTCACGGTAAGCATGCCAGCTGGCGTGCCCCAACATGGGCATGACCGCAATCAGGCCCAACAAAAGAGACCCGACCCCCAGCAGCGTGAAGCCGGCAATCAAGGCCGCCCAGAAAGCCATCGGGATCGGGTTGTAGAGCACGGTGCGCCAACTCGTGAGCACCGCCTGCATCAGGGTGATACGGCGGTCCAGCAGCAAGGGGATCGACACCACGCTGGAAGCAAAGATGGGCGCTGCCAGAAAGCCGCCCAATGCCAACCACAGCTCGAACAGCCCCGACTCGGGGTCGGCCACCACCACCCGCAGGAAATCGACCGGCGTGTGCACCGGCTCAGGCGCCAGCAAGGTGATCAGGGCCGCCGAGGTCAGCACCCAGGTGGTGGCGGCCAGGGCCAGCAACAGGCCGAACTGCACCAGACACCAGTATTGATGGGTCCACTTGCTGAAATGACTGTGTTGCCAGTTGAACCAGGTCTTGAACACGACTTGCATCGAGGCCGGTTCACCGCGCTCCAGGGCCCGGCTCAGCGCATACAGGCTGGTGGCCAACACAGGTGCCACCACCAGAAAACCCGACAGTGCCCCGGCCAGCAACCAGAAACGGTTGCCGGCGACGGCGATGATGAGCCCGCCGAAGACGGTCATCGCCAGGCCATGGGCGAAGCTGATCCAGCCCGCGCGAGCCATGTCGCGCCAGGCCAATGCCAGCCAGGTCAAGGGTTGCATGATGCCGATGGTACGAACCAGGGGAAGCGTTTCCGGGGTGGAAGACATGGTGGTATGGGCCTGGGGCGCAAAGTGCAGATCGTGCAACCATGCTATCAAGCCTGACCAACGGAGACAGCCCCCAGGTGCCCCAACCTAGGGACAACCATGAGAGCCATTTCCCGCCCCTGGTTCAAAGGCCCCGAAGGGCCAGACAGGCGGTGTTCAGTCGCGCACCACCAGCACCGGCAGGTGGGCATCCGACAGCACCTTCTGGGCCACGCTGCCGAGCACCAGCTTCTCGATACCGCGGCGGCCGTGCGAGCCCATCACGATCAGGTCGGTGCCCAGGCTCTGGGCCGTGTCCAGGATGCCACGATGGATGGCATGGCCTTCAACCACGGTCGTCTTCACCGGCACAGACGCGGCCTCGAAGGCAGCACGCGCGCTGGCCAACGCGGCATTGGCTTCAGCCGTGGCAGCACTCAGGTACTGCGATTGCCCATAGGCAAAATCAGCGCCGACGCCGGTGAACGGATAAGGATCGATGACGTAGATGACGGTCACATCGCTGGCAAAAGCCTTGGCCAGACCAATCGCCTTGTCCACGGCCAGCGTCGCCGTGGCAGAACCGTCGACCGGAATCAGGATGTGCTTGAACATGGAGAGCTCCTTGTGGGTTGATGTCAGGAAGTGTGCCGGAATGTTCGCCAGCCGCATTGACACGCATCAAATCGGAAAAAGAACGGTGTCAAACCGGCAATCCCTGGAACCCGCCAGCGCGGCAGGTCAACACCAGCGTATCGCGGTGGGCGCCCTCAGCCAAGGGCTGAATGGGGGTGGACTCGTGGATCACGCGCGCATCGTCGAGCAGCAAGAGCGACCAGGGCTCGGACAAGGTGAAGCGCTGCCCGTTGGGGCCGTCGGCTTCAAACACACGGGTTTCGCCGCCTTTGATGCCGCTGCGTTCGATCAGGAACACAGCCACCAGGTCCACGCCATCACGGTGGGCCCCCTCCGGGGTGGGGCGGCCGATGCCGTCGGTGGTGTCAATGCGGAACTGGTGCGCCTCGATGAACCAGGGCTCGGGGCGGGCACCTGCCGGCCGCTTGAGGGCCGCCGTGGTACCGGCCACCGCACACAACAGTTGCGCCCACACGGGCTGGGCCACGGTGCCAGGCAACATGGGTTCAAACCAGCGCTCCATGCCGCCATGCAAGGCGTTGTACTCCAACGGTTGCCAATGGGATCGGTGAGGCACCTGCTCGACATGCTCACCCTGCACCACAAAGCAGGAATGGCGGCGCCGCCGATACCGGCCCCCGTCCTTGAGGAAATTGTCTGGCGGCAAGCCGTCCCAGTCCGGCTGCAGCCCCTGCAGGTCAGGCAGTGCGCAGGTGGCCCATTGGCTGACGGTGGCCGCGTTCAACACCGCATAACCGCGTTCACGAAGCTGGGGCAGCACTTGATCGGCCTCAACGGCCGGAGGAGGAAAAGTGGGGGTGGTCATGGCCTTGGAGCTTACCGCGTGCTGGCGCCCACACCACCACTCAAGCAACGTGACTTCTTCTTATTCAGCCGCGCCTGAGCTCGGACCCGTGGCCTCGGCCGCCGGCGCCGGCGGCTCGGTGCGAGCCGCCTGGACCTGGGCCCAGCGCGGCGCATCGACAAAATACACCGGCGTCGCACAGGCCCTGTGACGGGCGCAATGCTGGGCCCAGTGGCGACTTTCGGCCGGAGGCACATTCAGATAGATCGGCTCGACAGCTTGCCCGGGTGTCTTTCTTACCTGCACGGGTCGGTCATTGAGCACAGGGGGTGTCTGCTCGCCCCATTCGCTGACGCGGCCATAAACTCCAGCGACAACGCCCTCCGCAGCGGGGGTACCCCCCAATGGCCCGGCCCAGGCCAGCACGCCGACCCCGCAGCCCAGGCCGACTTGCAACAGCCACCGACCGATCACGGCGCCACCCCGGGCAGCGCAGACCGATGTGCAGCCGGGATGGCCAGCCAGGGAAGCAGAGAAAACAGGGCCATGGGTATCGTGCTGCGATCGGGCAGCGAGTTGTCATCAGAAAACGATATTTGTAACCCATTTCGACGACAAAACCGCCACACAACCCGGCCAGGCCGTGACAGATGTCACCATGGCACGCCTGCGTCAGGGCAAGGCGGCACCGCAGTGGTAGCAATACCGGGCCGCCGCGAGATGCCCTTCGCTGAGGCATTCCGGACAGCTGCGGGTGCTGGGCAGCGGTGCGGCCTGACGGCGCTTTTGCGCCATTTCGCTGGTCACGATCCCTGTGGGCACGGCCAGGGTGCCCCAGCCGAGCAGCATCATGGCCGAGGCGATGAAACGCCCCAGATCGGTCTTGGGCGTGATGTCGCCAAACCCGACCGTGGTCATGGTCGTGATGGCCCAGTACATCGAGGTGGGAATGCTGGAGTAACCGTTCTCGGCCCCCTCCACCAGGTACATCACCGTGCCGGCCACCAGCACGATCATCAGCACCACCGACATGAAGATCAGGATCTTGCGCCGGGTGGCCACCAAGGCCTCGGTCAGCATCTGGTACTCGTTGACGTAGGCGGCCAGCTTGAACACCCGGAACACCCGCAACAGACGCAGCACGCGGACGTCGATCAGCAAATGCAGCTCGGGCACGAACAAGGCCAGGTAGGTGGGCAGCAACGCCAGCAAGTCCACCAGGCCGAAAAAGCTCAGGGCGTAGCGCCAGGGATGACGCACGCACAGAAGACGCAACAGGTACTCGGCCGTGAAGATGGCGGTGAACAACCACTCCAGCAGATTGAATGTCGGGCCAAAGCGGCCACGCAAGGCCTCCACACTGTCAGCCATCACCACGGCCACGCTGAGCAAAATGGTGACGATCAGGCTGTAGTCAAAGACCCGGCCGGCTCGGGTATCGGCCTCGAAGACGATGCGAAAAAGGCGCTCACGCCAGCCATCAGCCGGCAGGTGGGCGAAACGGGCAGCGCCCGGAGGAGAGGAAGACATGGGCCCAGAGTTTAGGGGGCGGGCCCGACCGCTCGTCGCCGCTCGGCGTCAGGCAGGCAGACGGAAGCGGGACACCTGCCCTGCCAGCTGGGTGGCCTGGTCGCGCATTGCGCTGGCCGCAGCGGCGGTCTGCTCGACCAGGGCCGCGTTCTGCTGGGTCATGCGATCCAGTTCCTGCAAGGCCTGGCCCACCTGCCCCACCCCCTGGGCCTGCTCACGCGCACCCACCGAGATCTCGCCCAGCAACACGTTCACACGGCGTGCCGAATCGACAATGCCCTGGATCGCGCTGCCCGCGCGGTGGACCACGCCCGTGCCCTGCTCGACCTGCTCGACGCTGGTGCTGATCAGGCTCTTGATCTCGCGGGCCGCCTCGGCGCTGCGCTGAGCCAACATGCGCACCTCGCCAGCCACCACGGCAAAGCCACGCCCCTGTTCACCGGCACGCGCAGCCTCCACGGCGGCATTCAGGGCCAGGATGTTGGTCTGGAAGGCAATGCCGTCGATGGTGCCGATGATCTCGGCGATGCGCGCCGACGAGCCCCGGATGCGGTCCATGGTGGACACCACCTCGCCCATCACCTGGCCACCTTCCATGGCCGACTCGGCGTTGGCATTGGCCACGCGGGTCGCCTCGTCGGTGTTGGCATAAGTCACCTTCACCGTGGCCGAGATCTGCTCCATCGAGGCGGCAGACTCTTCCAGGCTGGCCGCTGCCTGCTCGGTGCGCGATGACAGGTCCATCGACCCCAGGGCCACCTCGTTGCTCGAATGAACAATCTGGTCACTCGACTGCCGCACCAAGGCCACCATGTCCCGCATCGAAGCCTGCATGTTGCGCAACTCGAGCATGAGCTGGGCCGCCTCGTCACGCCCCCAGGGGGACGGTGAGGTGGTGAGATCGCCATCGGTCATGGCGCGCAGATGGCGGCGGGTCTCCTTCAGACCACCGTCCATCACACGGTAAAAGCTCAGGAACAGATACCCCGCCACCAGCACCGCAGCCAGCACGATGGCCACGCTGTACATCACCGTGCGCTGCACGTCGGCCCGCAGGTCATCGACATAGATGCCTGAGCCGATCACCCAGCCCCAAGGGGCAAAGCCCTTGACGAAACTGACCTTGTCCACGGGCTTGTCGTGCCCGGGCTTGGGCCACTGGTAATCCACAAAGCCCTCGCCATGGCGTTTGGCCATGTCGGCAAATGCACTGAACAATGCCAGACCATTGGGGTCTTTGAGGCCCGACACGTCCTGGCCATTGAGCTCAGGCTTGAACGGGTGCATCACCACCCGTGGCTGCAGGTCGTTGATCCAGAAATACTCCTGCTTGTCGTAACGCAGGCGGCTGATGGCCTCCTTGGCCATGTCCTGTGCCTGAGTTGAACTCAGCTTGCCCGATGTCTCCTGCTCATGGGCCCATTCCAGCAGGCCGTAGGCGATCTCGACGTGCTGGCGGGTGGCAGTCTTGCGAGCCTCCATCGCCTTCTCGGCGTGGTCATCCAGTTGCCAACTCAGCAAAGCCAGCAGCGGCAACAGAAAGGCCAGCGAGATGATCAGGGCCTTGGAGGCAAATCGCAACTTGCGAAACAAGCGCACCCCCGGCGCCCAAGCACCGTGGTAAGCAAAAAAGCCGGTGTCATGGCCATCGCCGCGAGACGCGGGTGTGGACGCTTGGGGTGCTGCAGAGGGGATCAGGGCTGACATGCGGATGAGCTTCAGTGGGGTGAACAGAAATGTCAGAAATGACAGGATTCATTTCCTTACATTATGTCCACTCACATGTTAAGGTTTTCCACTAGCCGAGACGCCCAATCCAATGGAGTGCCGCCTGCCCCCTCGAATGACGAAGCCAAAGAACCAGGCCCGCGGAGCGCCGAACCTGTCTGAATCAACATCAAGCGGATGCGTCCACCTGACGCACACAAACTGCGCTCAATTTGCGCGCTACCCGCCGCTTTCTCAGCCCCATGACTTCGTGGCATCACAGGCGCTGCCGCGCGCCTCCGCCAGCCATCGCGAAAGACGATGGCAAGCAGACTCGCCGTTGCAGCGGGCCCGCCTTTCAACCCGGGGAAACTCAGCTTGACCAGGCCAATCTGGCTTGCCTGGAGAGGTCTGTGCCGTCGCCCAAGGCCTGCACATCATCCTGCCCGTCCGGCAAGCGGAACAGCGACACGCCATCCAGCAATTCCTGCGCCTGCTGGCGCAGACTGGAGGCCGCCGCGGCGCTTTCCTCCACCAGCGCCGCGTTCTGCTGGGTGACCTGATCGATCTGCCCGACGGCCGCCACCACCTCGGACACACCGGTGCTCTGCTCCGCACTGGCGTCGCTGATGGCGCCGACCACTTCGCTGACCCGCTCGATCTCGACCACCACATCGTTCATCGCACGCCTTGCCGCATCGACCAGGCGGCTGCCTTGATCCACCCGCTCGACACTGGCGCCAATCAAGGCGCGCACCTCGCGCGCCGATTCCGCGCTGCGCTGAGCCAGGCGTCGCACCTCACCGGCCACCACGGCAAAGCCGCGGCCCTGCTCACCGGCTCGGGCCGCCTCGACGGCCGCATTCAGCGCGAGGATGTTGGTCTGGAAGGCAATCCCGTCAATCGTGCCCACGATGTCTGAGATCTGGCGCGAGCTGTCGTTGATGGTCTTCATGGTGTCGACCACCTCGCCCACCACCGCGCTCCCCCGGGCAGCCACCTCACGGGCCCCATGGGCCAGTTGTTTGGCCTGGCGCGCATGGTCCGCGTTCTGGCGTACCGCATCGTCCAGCGTCGCCATGGCCGCCGCCGTTTCTTCGAGGGCCGAGGCCTGACGTTCGGTGCGATCGCTCAAATCATGGTTGCCGCTGGCAATCTCGGCACTCGCCAGGGCCACCTGGCGGGCGTTGCTCCTGACCTGACCGACAGTCTGAACCAGGCTGTCCTGCATGCTGCGCAGGGCGCCCTGCAGTTGCGCGGTCTCGTCGCGTCCGTTCACTTCGATGGGTTGGCTCAGGTCACCGGCAGCCACCCGGTGGGATACCTTGACGGCCTCCATCAAAGGCCCCGTGATGCTGCGGATGATCAACACCGCCAAACCCAGGCTCGCCATCACCGACACGACCGAGATCAGTATCAGCAGGGCCGTGTTGCGTTCGATTTCCTGGGCAGCAGCCGCCTCATCCTGCTCGGTCTGGCGGCTGGCGACCAGCACGGTGGCGTCGATGGCCTGCCGGTGCAGGTCGTACAGACCGCTCAGGCGCTCCAGCGCTTGTTGGGTCGCGGCTGCATCTGCCTGGCGAACCGCCGGCAACAAGCTCTGCTCGGCAGCTCCAAAAAAGACCTGTGCCGACTCGTGGGCTCGCTTCAGGAGCAGATCGGTCAATTCAGGGCCCAGGCCGGCACGCTCCCAGTAGGCATGGCGCTCGTCATAAGCTTTGCGCAGGGCACTCCACTGGTCGAGCAGCCGGGCTTGGCGAGCCGGGTCGGTGGTGCTGGCCAACTGAAAGCAGACCAGATAGGGCTCCAGCACGTATTCGGGCGGCGGCAGGATGTCGGCCACCAAGTCTTTACCCTGCACGATGTGCGCATACAGCGGCCCGTTGACCTTGAGGTAGCTCAGGGTTCGCAGCGACCAGAAGCCGGTCACCAGAAAGCCCAGCAGAAACAAGGCCAGCAAGGCCACGAACCGCTGACGGATGGACACGTGGGACAACTTCATGGGGAAACTCCAGCAACAAGCACAAAAAGCATCGGATGACATGACGACAACCAAGGTCGGACCAAGGTCAACGAGGGCAGGTCGTCAAGTGCGACAGCTCACAGCCGTCTGAAGCAAATTATATGATCAATGTTAAATTTAATTGATATTTATGAAAACAGGATCTCATTAAAACAATATATTGATTAAATATGATATTTATCGGTTTTGTGCGTACAACGAAAAACCCGGCCGGCGAATCGATCACTCGATCCCCCGGCCGGGTCTGTGCCGTGCTGCAGGGCCGTGACCAGGCCCACACCTGGTCTGCCTTGAATCATGCTGATCAGGCGGCTTCGCTCTCCTGCAGTTGCCGCCACATCACCTTGCCGCTGCCGCTCTTGGGCAGTGCGTCCACAAACTGCACCACCCGGGGCACTTTGTAGACGGCCATGTTCTCGCGGCACCAATCGATGATGTCGGCCTCGGTCAATTCTTGATGGCTGGCGCGGCGTACTACCACGGCCTTCACCGACTCCCCGCGGTAGGCGTCCTTGGTGGCGATGATGCAGGCCTCCTGGATGCCTGGGTGACGAAACATCAAGGCTTCAACCTCGGCCGGCCAGACCTTGTAGCCCGAGGCATTGATCATGCGTTTGAGCCGGTCGGTCATGAAGAAATAGCCGTCTTCATCCACCCGGCCCATGTCCCCCGAGCGGAAGAAACGCTTGCCCTTGAATTCGATGAAGGCTGCGGCCGTGGCATCGGGCCGTTTCCAGTAGCCCTGGAACACCTCAGGCCCATGGATGATGATCTCGCCGGCTTCGCCCTGCGGCAACTCCTGCAGCGTGTCGGGGTCGATGACATAGGCCTCGGTGCTGAGAAACGGAATGCCCAGACACTGCTGCTTGGGTGCATCGACCGGGTTGGTGTGCGAGGGCGCCGAGGTCTCGGTCAGGCCATAGCCTTCGACATAGCGCAGGCCATAGTTCTCGAACAGGCGCTGAGCCACGGCCTGAGGCATGGCGGCCCCGCCACCGCCGATGTAGGTCAGCGAGGACAGGTCGTACTGATCGAAATGCGGGCTGCCCAGCAGATCGATCACCATGGTGGGGATGTTGGTCCAGTTGGTGACCCGGTAGCGCGAGATCAGGCGCCCGGCCAGATCGCGGTCCCAGCGAGGCATCAGGATCAGGGTGCCCCCCACATAGAGCGTGGCGTGCATCACGGCCACCATGCCGGTGATGTGGAACATGGGCACCACCCCCAACACCACGTTCTCCGAGGTGGCGCTGCCCCAGGCGGCGCTGGCCACGGCGTTGTGCATCAGGCTCGAATGGATGTGGATGCAGCCCTTGGGCAAACCCGTGGTGCCACTGGTGTAAGGCAACACGGCCATGTCGGCACCGCCGGTTTCGGGCGCGGGGGCTGGGCCCTGCCCGGCCAGCGACTCTTGCCAACTGTGCACGGCCCCGCCTGCCAGCGGCGGGGTCGGGTGCTCGGCCAGCAGCCAGGGCTCCCAGGCCGGGGGCAAGGCATCACCATTTACTTGCGTCGGATCGAAGGCATCGGTGAACCGGGTCACGATCAGGTGCTTGAGGCGCTGGGCTTCAGGCAGCTCGTTGCTGGCCTTGGCCAATTCAGCCGCCAGATCGGCGGTGGTGAGGGCCACGGCGGCGTCGGGGTCGGTGATGTAGTGCTTGAGTTCTTCTGCACGGTTCATGGGATTGACCGGCACCACCACCGCATTGGCCCGCAGGATGGCCAAATGAGCCACCACCAACTGGGGGCAGTTCTGCATGTTCAACAGCACCCGGTCACCCTTGCGCACCCCCAGGGCATGCAGCTTGGCGGCCAGTTGCTCGACCTGCGCCAGCAGTTCGCGGTAGGACGTGCTACGCCCCAGAAAGACCAGCGCCGGCTTGTCGGGAAAACGGCGGGCGTTCACAGCCACGTTGTCCCAAAGCGGCGTGGCCGGAGGCGTGATTTGGCGAGGCAGCCGCTTGGGCCAGAACTTGTCATGCAGGCTCATAAGATCTCCTTGCGCGGAGCTTACCGAGGTGCTCCCCCGCACGCATCGGGGAAGGCCCGGGGCCTGGTCGTCACATTCGTGACCAATCTTCCGGCGGTTTTATTGCTGCAATCAAGCCCGAGCGCTCGACTCTTCAACTGTTGATCTGGGCCCAGGCCTTGTCCAGGCGCTTGATGCTGACCGGCTGCGGGGTGCGCAACTCCTGCGCAAAAAAGCTCACCCTGAGCTCTTCGAGCAGCCAGCGGAACTCCTGCATGCGGGCATCCACGGCCCCCTTGCGCTCGGCCACCAGACGCCAGTAGCGCTGCTCCTGCGGGCGCAGTTCGGCCAGTCGCGAGGCGTCACGCGCCGGGTCGGCTCGGTATTTGTCCAGGCGAAGCGTGATGGCCTTGAGATAGCGAGAAAAATGCTGCAATTGGGCCCAGGGTGTGAGGACCAGGAACTTCTTGGGCATCAGGCGCTGCAGTTGCTGGGCCCCATCGGCGGTGGCCTCGGGGGCGTTCTTGGTGTCCTTGATCTTGCGCGCCGCTGCGGCGTACTCCAGAAGAATGGTCCCGGCCAGGCGCGCCACCTCATTGGCGATCAGGGTCAGGCGACCCCGGCCTTCTTCGATGCGACGCTTGAAGGCGTACTCGTCGGTGGGCAATGGCTCCAGCAGAAAAGCGCGCTCCAGCGCCACGTCCAGGATCTGCTCGCGCAGTTCCTCCTGCGTGCCCAGCGGCATGTAGGCCACCGCCATCTTCTGCAGGTCGGGGATGTTCTTTTCGAGGTACTTGAGCGCGTCCCGGATCTGCAGCGCAAACAGCCGCCGCAGGCCGGCGCGGTGCCGGGCTGCGGCCACATCAGGCTCGTCAAACACCTCGATACTGACGGCATCGCCGCCATCGATCAGCGCCGGAAAGCCGATCAGCGTCTGCTGACCGCGGCGGATCTCCATCAGCTCGGGCAGTTCGCCAAAGGTCCAGGCGGTGTAGCGCTGCTCTGCACTGCGCGCCGAGGGGGCAGCGGCTGCGGGGGCCGCCTTGCCCCGGCCCGCCGGCTCGGGCTGGCGGGCTTCTGCCGTGGGCACAGGAGCCGGTGTCGCCGCCACCTTGAGACCAGCCAGGGCCTGGAAAGCACCTCGCGCCTTCGACCCCAGCTCGGCCTTGAGCGCCCCGAGGTTGCGCCCGATGCCCAGTTGCCGGCCGTGCTCATCGACCACCCGGACGTTCATGAACAGGTGTGCGGCGAGCATGTCGAGCTTGAAGTCGGCGCGCTTCACATCCAATTGCACCTGCTCGCGCACCAGCTTGAGCAAGGCATCGGTCAAGCTGCCATGGCCGTACACGGCCGGCTCGATCAAGCGCTCGGTGAAACGGCTGGCGCTCTCGGGCAAGGGCACCAGGCGTGCGCGCGGTTTTTGCGGCAGGCTCTTGAGCAAGGCCTGCACCTTGTCCCTGAGCATGCCGGGCACCAGCCACTCGCAGCGCTCGTCGTTGACCTGGTTGAGCACGAACAGTGGCACATCCACGGTCACGCCATCCTTGGCATCACCGGGCTCGTGCAGGTAGGCCGCCACACAGTCCACCCCGCCCAGGCGCACATGGCGTGGAAATGCGCTGGTGGTGATGCCGGCGGCCTCGTGGCGCATCAGCTCTTCGCGCGTCAGGTGCAGCAGCTTGGGGTTGAGGCGCGACGCTTCGCGGTACCAATGCTCCAGGGTGGCGCCGCTGTAGACGTCGGGCGGCAGCAGCTTGTCGTAGAAGGCATAGATCAGCTCTTCATCGACCAGCACGTCCTGCCGGCGGGATTTGTGCTCCAGGTCTTCCACCTGGCGGATCAATTTCTGATTGGCGGCCAGGAAGGGCAGCTTGGTGTCGTATTCACCCTCCACCAGGGCCTGGCGGATGAAGAGCTCGCGCGCCGCCACCTGATCGATGCGGCCATAGCTGATGCGCCGCCCGCTGTACACCACCAACCCATAGAGGGTGGCGCGCTCGTAGGCCACCACCTCGGCACCCCGTTTTTCCCAGTGCGGGTCGAGCATCTGCTTTTTCAGCAGGTGGCCGCCAATCTGCTCCAGCCATTGCGGCTCGATGTTGGCGATACCGCGGCCGAAAAGGCGCGTGGTCTCCACCAGTTCGGCACAGACGATCCAGCGGCCAGGCTTCTTCTTGAGGTGGGCCCCGGGGTGGCGATGAAACTTGATGCCCCGCGCGCCCAGGTATTCGCCGGAGGCGCCTGCCCCCCCCTCTTCATCCATCTTCCAGCCGACATTGCCCAGCAGGCCGGCGAGCATCGACAGGTGGATCTGCTCGTAACTGGCGGGGTTGCGGTTGATCACCCACCGGTGCTCAGTGACCACGGTCAGCAACTGGCTGTGGATGTCGCGCAACTCGCGCAGGCGGCGCACATTGATGAAGTTCTGGCGCAGCAGGTTTTCGTACTGCCGATTGCTCAACTTGTGGGTGGCCGCTGCCGGTTCGGGCGGCGCAATGATGGCGGGCGCCTGCAGGCGCTGGGCCACCGGCAGCACCGCGGCGCTGGCACGGCGCTGGGGCGGCGGCGGCGGCACCGCCTGGCCGCGCCGGGTCAGGGGGATGGCGCCGCCCCGCGCGTCGGCCAACCATTGCCACAGGCGGATGTAGCCGCTGAATTCGCTCTTTTCATCGTCCCATTTGGCATGCGCCTGATCGGCCTGGGCCTGGGCCTCCATGGGACGATCGCGCACATCCTGTACCGACAGCGCGGCCGCGATCACCAACACCTCTTCGAGCGCGTTGCGATCCCGCGCCTCGATGATCATGCGCCCCACCCGCGGATCCAGCGGCAGGCGGGCCAGCTCCTGGCCCATGGGCGTCAGTTCGTGGGCATCGTCCACCGCGCCCAGTTCGGACAGCAGCTGGTAACCGTCGGCAATCGCGCGGCCCGAAGGGGATTCGAGAAACGGAAACTCTTCCACCACCCCCAGGTGCAGCGACTTCATGCGCAGGATCACGCCGGCCAGCGAGCTGCGCAGGATTTCAGGGTCGGTGAATCGGGGGCGGGCCGTGAAGTCCTTCTCGTCGTACAGGCGAATGCAAATGCCGTTGGCCACCCGGCCGCAGCGCCCGGCCCGCTGGTTGGCCGCCGCCTGGCTGATGGGCTCGACCAGCAACTGCTCCACCTTGCTTCGAAAGCTGTAGCGCTTCACGCGCGCGGTGCCGGCATCCACCACGTAGCGGATGCCTGGTACCGTGAGCGAGGTCTCGGCCACGTTGGTGGCCAGCACGATGCGCCGCCCGGTGTGTCCGTCAAAGATGCGGTCTTGCTCGGCCTGCGACAGCCGCGCAAACAGGGGCAACACCTCGGCATTGCGCAAATGCGGCAGGTGGGCCAGGTGGCCGCGCAGGTGGTCGGCCGCCTCGCGGATCTCGCGCTCGCCAGGCAGAAACACCAGGATGTCGCCACCCGCATTGCCTTGCCACAGTTCATCGACCGCATCGGCAATCGCCTCGTTCAAGCCGTAGTCGCGCGACTCTTCAAAGGGCCGGTAGCGTTGTTCGACCGGAAAGGTGCGGCCCGACACGTAGATCACCGGGGCCGGGCCCTTGGCCGAGGCAAAGTGCTCGGCAAAGCGATTGGCGTCGATGGTGGCCGAGGTGACCACGATCTTCAGGTCCGGGCGGCGCGGCAGGATCTGGCGCAGGTAGCCCAGCAAAAAGTCGATGTTGAGGCTGCGCTCATGGGCCTCGTCGATGATCAACGTGTCGTAGGCCTTGAGCAGCGGATCGGTCTGGGTCTCAGCGAGCAAAATGCCGTCGGTCATCAGCTTGACTGAAGAATCCTTGGACAAGCGGTCCTGGAAACGGACCTTGTAACCCACCACATCCCCGAGCGAGGTCTTGAGCTCTTCGGCAATGCGCTTGGCCACTGAACTGGCCGCAATGCGGCGCGGCTGGGTGTGGCCGATCAGTTGGCCCTTCTGGCCTGGCGCCGCATTGAGCCGGCCGCGCCCCATCGCCAGGGCAATCTTGGGCAGCTGCGTGGTTTTGCCCGAGCCCGTCTCGCCGCACACGATGATCACCTGGTGCTGCGCCAGCGCCGCCATGATCTCGTCGCGCTTGCCCGAGACGGGCAGCGATTCAGGAAAGTCGATCTGGAGCGGGGCTGTGGACAAGGGCGTGACCGGTTCAAAAATGGACAACCCGTGATTATCCCTCTCCGTCTGACCTGCCCTGCCCGGCGGGCCAATGCCCATTCAGCGTCAGGCCTGTCGCGGGCGTGCCGGCAACGCTTCAAATCTGGGCCTAGAATCCGACCGTTGGCGCTTTGTTGCGCCAGCAACAAGCGTTCTCAGGGCGGGGTGAAACTCCCCACCGGCGGTGATGGCAGCCTTGGCTGCACAAGCCCGCGAGCGCCCGGCCACCGCTGCGTGGCCGGGGTCAGCAGACCCGGTGTGACTCCGGGGCCGACGGTCACAGTCCGGATGAAAGAGAGCGCGACCACCCCGCCCCACCGGCGCCAGCCTGCCTGCGCGCCGGAGGGGTGGGTGTTCGTGCGACCCTGATTTCTGGAACCTGCGGCCCCTGTTCGGGGCCCTTCATGGAAACCACGAGTCAGTCATGAGTCACAAAGACTTTTCCCTTCCCCCCCTCGACCTGCAAGCCGCCCAGGCCCCTCTGCAGTTGCCCCCCGATGCCCGCTATGCCTTTGTGGAAGCAGCCTGGCACGCCGACATCGTTCAGCAGGCCCGCGCGGCCTTCCTGCACGAGATGGCACGCCATGGTGTGGCGGCCAGCGCGATCGACGTGATCGGCGTGCCCGGGGCCTTCGAGATCCCGCTGCATGCGCAGCGCCTGGCCCGCAGTGGGCGCTACCAGGCGGTGGTGGCCTGCGCTCTGGTGGTCGATGGCGGCATCTACCGCCACGAGTTCGTCGCCCAGACCGTGATCGAGGCCTTGATGCGGGTGCAACTCGAAACCGATGTGCCGGTGATCTCCGCCGTGCTCACGCCGCACCACTTCCACGAACATCTGGAACATCGCAAGTACTTCCAGAACCACTTCAATGTGAAGGGCACCGAGGCGGCCCTGGCCTGCGTGCAGACCGTGTCCAGCCTGCGCGCGCTGAGCGCAGCCTGATCTCCGGCCCCTCCCCCCACACTGGGACGGGCGGGGCCGTGCTGCAGTGCAACGAGGGCGCTACACTTTGCGCCCTCGCATCCGGAAATTGCTGAAAACAGGCCGGATATCCCCGTAGCCCCTCCGCCCACGCCCACCATGTCCGCTGTTTTCAATTTCACTTTCGTGCCCTGGTTCCGCTCGGTGGCGCCTTACATCCACATGCACCGGGGCAAGACCTTTGTGGTCGGCATCGCGGGCGAGGCGATTGCGGCGGGCAAGCTGCCGCACATCGCGCAAGACCTCGCGCTGATCCAGAGCATGGGGGTGAAGATCGTGCTGGTGCATGGCTTCCGGCCCCAGGTCAACGAGCAACTGCGCGCCAAGGGCCAAGAGCCACGCTACTCCCACGGCATCCGCATCACCGACGAAATCGCGCTCGACTGTGCGCAAGAGGCCGCGGGTCAACTGCGCTACGAGATCGAAGCCGCCTTCAGCATGGGCCTGCCCAATACCCCCATGGCGGGCTCCACGGTGCGCATGATCTCGGGCAACTTCCTGACCGCACGGCCTGTGGGCATCGTCGACGGCGTCGACTTCAAGCACTCGGGCCTGGTGCGCAAGGTCGACGTGGCCAGCATCCAGCGCTCGCTCGACTTTGGCGCCATGGTGCTGCTGTCGCCGTTCGGCTTCTCACCCACCGGAGAGGCTTTCAACCTCAGCATGGAAGAAGTGGCCACCCGCGTGGCCACCGAATTGCAGGCCGACAAGCTGATCTTCCTGACCGAGGTGCCCGGCATTCGCCAGGACCCGCTGGCCCCCGAGGGCGAAGACAACCCCATCGACACCGAACTGCCACTGGCCGCCGCCGAAAAGCTGCTGGCCCTGCTGCCCAAGCCGCAGCAACCCACCGACACCGCCTTCTACCTGCAGCACTGCGTTCAGGCCTGCAAGGGCGGCGTTGAGCGCAGCCACATCCTGCCCTTTGCGGTGGACGGTTCGCTGCTGCTGGAGGTCTATGTTCACGATGGCATCGGCACGATGGTGGTGGACGAAAAGCTGGAAGAACTGCGCGAAGCCACGGCGGACGACGTGGGCGGCATCCTGCAGCTCATCGAGCCGTTTGAAAAGGACGGGACCCTGGTCAAGCGCAGCCGCACCGAGATCGAACGCGACATCGAGGCCTACAGCATCATCGACCACGACGGCGTGATCTTTGCCTGCGCCGCCCTCTACCCCTACCCCGAGGCCCGCACCGCCGAAATGGCTGCCGTGACGGTCTCCCCCCAAAGCCAAGGCCAGGGCGACGGCGAAAAAATCCTCAAGCGCATCGAACAGCGGGCCCGTGCCATGGGCCTGCAAAGCATATTTGTGCTCACCACCCGCACCATGCACTGGTTCATCAAGCGCGGCTTCCAGCCCGTGGACCCCGACTGGCTGCCCGAAGCCCGCAAGCGAAAGTACAACTGGGACCGCAAGAGCCAGGTATTGGTCAAGAAACTCTGAGCGGCCTGGCAGGGCCATACCGAGCCTTGCCACGCATGGTCAGTTTCAGAGATCCGGGCAGGTATTGCGGACCTCCTGCAGGGGGTTTTAGTGAAACCCCTGCGGGGTTTTGGTGAAACCCCTGCGGGGTTTTCCCGAAAATTGAGGGCTTGCCTGGGATCAGCCGATGGAAATCACTGAACCAGCGCTTGGGTCAGGCTATATTGTGAAAATTGTGACGAAAGTCTACAAACCCCGGTGTGACCAACCGCGTGCCCCCACGCTTCAGCCCAGCCCCAACGCCCATGACCGACGACCACGGACCTGAAATTGCCCACAACCAGGATGAAGTCGATGTCCACTTTCGCCTGGGCCAGCTCACCCGTCAGTTGCATGACTCGCTCAATGCCCTGGGCATTGCCGACAAATTGCACGGCGCGGCCGAAGAGCTGCCCGATGCCAAGAGCCGACTGAGCTACATTGCCCGCCTGACCGGCGAGGCCGCCGAAAAGGTGCTGAACTCGGTCGACAAGACCAAGGCGGCGCGCGAACCGGTGGATGTGGAAACCCGGCGCCTGACCGAGCTGATCGAGCGCTATCCCGGCACCACCTTCACGGGCAAGGATTTGCTGACCTACCTGCACCTGGTCAGCCAGTCGAATGCGGCGATGGACGAAAACCTGACCGACATCATGATGGCTCAGGACTTCCACGACTTGACCGGCCAGGTCATCGCACGGGTGGTCAATCTGGCCTCCGACATCGAAAAGCAGTTGCTGGACCTGCTGGTCAGCACGGCTCCTGACGGCAGCAGCAGCCCGGCCCCGGCGACCAAGGACCTGCAAGGCCCGGTGGTGGACGGCCAGGCCAACCGCGAGGTCGTGACCAACCAGTCGCAGGTGGATGACCTGCTGGCCAGCCTCGGATTCTGAGCCCCTTTCCAACCCCTCTGTGGCGCTTCGGCGCCCTCCCGCATCGGCCTGGCCACCGCCCGGGCCAGCCCTGCCCAACCGGCGCGCCACCCCGGCGCCACGCCGCATCGGCCTGAATACCCCCGTACTTTCCCGCACAGGTCAGGATTTGCCCCTGTGCCTGTCAGCTTTTGGCGCAGACGCCATGGCGATCTCTTTGAAGAATGCGCTCGTCCGATTCGCAGCTGCGGATTCGTCGCTGCGTGACGCAGGCCACCCTGCGTGACGCCAGCACAGCGCGGGTCGGACGACGACCACAAGGAGACTCTTTTTGATTCAAGCCCCCACCCGCCTGCGCCCCCTGCTCGGGCTCGCGACCTTCGCCCTGATCGGCGGCCCCGCGATGGCTCAGGACAGTGCAGCCGACAACACCAGCAGCGCGGCCAAGCCCGCCTGGCACACCGGATACGCCCTGATCGACGACAGCCACCTGAGCCTGCACCTGCGCAACCTGTACAAGGCCGGCACCAGCACCCCCGATGCCGCGCTGCCGCCCAACTACCACACCTGGGTTCAGGCGTCATCGCTGGACTTCAGCAGCGGCTATTGGGCTGATGCGGTCGGCTTCGACCTGTCCTACGACACCGCGCTGAACATCAGCACCGGCACCGATGCCAGCGGCTTCACCGACGGCACCCTGCCACGCAACCCGGCCAGCTTCAGCCGCATCGGTGAACACGCGCTCAAGCTCAAGTGGCAGACCGACGAAACGAACTTCAAGTCGCGCCTGGGGGTGCAGAAGGCGTCCAACATGGGCATGCTGCACGCACGCGACAGCCGTGCGCTGGAGAAGCTCTACAGCGGCGCCCGCCTCGATGCCCAGCAAGGAGCCTGGAGCGGGCTGGTCGCCGTGGTGGATGCCAGCATCGACCGCAACGAGACCTTCAAGCGCCGCTTCACCACCGCCAAGGGCACGGCCATCGACTACCTGGCCACCGCGCAGATCAAGTGGGAACCGCAAAAGAACCGCTCGCTGCTGTACTTTGCCGGTGCCGCACCGCACTACGTGATGCGCGAAGGCCTGGAAGGCGTCTGGCAGGCCGACCCCAGCCAAAAGGGCTCGCTCAAGACCGAGGGCTTTCTGTACCACAACCGCGCCCTCAGCGTGTGGCAGCAGGAAAACGCCAATTCCCGCCGCGGCTTCGACCGTGACGCCTACCACACGGCGGTTCGCTTCAGCGGCCAAGCCGACAAAACCCTGTTGCAGGGCGGTGCCACCTACACCCACGCCCCGAACAGCAACCCCAACGGCATGGGCTTCTTTGAGTACAACATCGCGCGCAATGCCGTGGGCCGATTCGTCAGCCCGGCCTACAACGGGATGATCGACTACATGAACCACCGCGAGCTGATGGTGTTCGGCACAGCGGTACAGCCACTGGACCGCGAATTCAGCGTGGGCGCCGGCGCCTACTACGGCAGCGGCATGAAGTTCAAGGGCGTGGGCCTGTCGCATGGCGACGTGATGGTGTTCGTCGAATACAAGCCCAGCTTCCTCAAGGGCCTGCACACCGTGGTGGCCTATGACTGGTCGCGCAACTGGCGCGAGGTTCAGGGCGTGCCCGACGTCACCCAGGGCCGACAGCTCAATGCCAGCAAGACGGGGCCGATGATCCGCCTCGACTACCGGCACGAATTCTTCTAAACCCGCAGGAGACACCTCATGATCCTCAAGAACATCCTGCGCCGGAGCTTTGGCCTGAGCCTGCTCGCTCTGGCCCTCGGCGCCCCCGTGGCCCAAGCCGCACCGGCCGAAGAAGCGGAAGTCCATCTCTTCCTGACCCGCCATGGCAAGACCATGCTCAACATCAGCGACCGCGTCCAGGGCTGGTCGGATGCCGTGCTGACCCCCGAGGGCATCGCGGTGGCGCAAGACCTGGGCCGCGGCCTGAAAAACACGCCCTTCGCGGCGGTGTACAGCAGCGACAGCGGACGCGCGATGGAAACCGCCCGCGTGGTGCAACAGTTCAGCGGCCAGACGCAGTTGCCCCTGCAGATCGACTCGCGCCTGCGCGAGTTCAACTTCGGCAGCTATGAGGCCGACCTCAACGCCACCCTGTGGGACGACGCGGCACGTTTTGACGGCTTGCCACTGGGGCCTTGGCTTGAAAAGTTCACGCCCAAGCGCTTTGCCAACACCGTCGCCGCCATGGACCGCCAGCGTGGCACCACGCATGGCAAGACCTGGCCGGCCGAGGACTACGCCACCATCACCCAGCGACTGACCAGCGCCCTGACCGACATCGCCAGCCAGCAGGCCCTCAAGGGTGGCGGCAAGGTGCTGGTGGTTTCACATGGTCTGGCCATCGCGGCCGTGGTGGACACCCTGGCCCCCGGCAACAACTACCCGCTGCACAAGCCGCTGTCCAACGCCAGCATCACCGAGGTCGTCTACCGCGGTGGCCGTTTCGAGGTGCTGACCTTCAACGAAATGAAGTACGTCAAGGCAGGCCAGGCAGCCGCCAAGGGCAAGCCGTAACCCAGCCCCCCGCGCACGCCTGTGCGCCCCTGCCCGGCTCCAGCAGGCCCCTGCCCGGGGCCGGGCCCCGACGCGCCCCTACCTCACCCCCCCCCACACCTCCATGACCACAGCCCAACGCGCCCCCGACACCCTGCTGCCCGGGCGCACCGCCCCGGCGCGCGCCTCACGCCGCTTCATTGCTTTGTACGGCCTGGCCACTTTCGGCTTCTGGATGGCCGTGATGACCCCGGTCATCGTCACCATGGCCCTCAAGGTGAACCAGTTGGCCCCCGACAGCAAAGAGTCCACCCTGGCCTGGGTGCTCGGCATCGGGGCCTTCGTGGCCATGATTGCCAACCCGGTGGCCGGACTGTTCAGCGACCGCACCCGCTCGCGCTTCGGCATGCGCCGCCCCTGGCTGGTCGGCGGAGCGCTGCTGGGCTTGGCCGGCTTGGCCATCGTGGCCATCAGCCCGTCGGTGTGGATGCTCATGGTCGGCTGGTCGATCGCCCAGTTGGCCTACAACGCCGTCCTGGCGGCCCTGATGGCCTTGATGCCCGACCAGATCCCTGAATCTCAGCGTGGCGCCGTCGGCGGCCTGCTGGGCATGTGCATGCCGGCCGGCATCCTGGCCGGGGTGTACGTGGCCCAGGAGACAAGCAGCCTGGCCCAGATGTTTTTGTTGCCCGCGGGCCTGTTCACGGTCTTCGTGCTGGTGCTGTGCGCCAGCATGCGCGACCGCATGGCCCCCGCACAGTTGCCCGAAGCACTGGGCCTGTCGGGCTTTGCCCGCAGCTTCCTGATCAGCCCGCATGGCGCCCGCGATTTTCTGTGGGCTTTTGCCAGCCGCTTCATGCTGCTGCTGGGCATCGCCACCCTGATGACCTACCAGGTGTTCTACATGCTCGACAAGCTGGGGGCGAGCACCGAGGCCGTGCCCGACATGATGTTCCGCTCTACCCTGGTGTCGTCCATCACCATCGTGCTGTCGAGCCTGGCCAGTGGCTGGCTCAGCGATCGCAGCGGGCGGCGCAAGGCCTTTGTGCTGATGGCCGCGCTGATCTACGCGGCCGGTCTGCTGGTCATCGGCGTGGCCCATGACTTTCATGGCCTGCTGCTGGGCGTGGGCGTGTGCGGCCTGGGCCAAGGCATGTATGTGGCGGTCGACCTGGCCCTGGTGACCGAAGTGCTGCCCAACCCCGATGAGGCCGCCAAAGACCTGGGCCTGTTCAACCTGGCCAGCGCCATGCCGCAATCCGTGGCGCCCATGATCGCCCCCCTGTTCCTGGCCTTGGGCGGCCCCCAGAACTACAGCGCGCTGTTCACCGCCGCGGCCGTGTTCGCCTTGTTGGGCGCACTGGCCGTGCTGCCCATCCGCAAGGTGCGCTGATCCCCTCTCTTCAACAGAAACTTCCTGCAGCCCTGATCCCATGAACACCCTGAATCCCCTGCACGCCGACTGGCGCCACCAACCCGGCCTGAACGAACGCGTGGCCGAACTGCTGGCCCGCATGAGCCTGAACGACAAGATCGAACTGGTCAGCGGTGACCTCAACTACAACTTCGGCTTCTACAGCGCGGCCGTGGCCGGCCCCGGCCTGCCCGAACTGACCATGGCCGACGGCCCTTGCGGCGTGCGCATCAACAATGGCGCCGTGCATGGTGGCCGCGCCACCGCCCTGCCAGCGCCGATCGCCCTGGCCGCCAGCTGGAACACCGAACTGGCCCAGCGCTATGGCGACGTGCTGGGCTGGGAGGCCCGCGCCAGCGGCCACAACGTGATCCTGGCGCCGGCCGTGGACATCGCACGTGTGCCGGTGGGCGGGCGCACCTTCGAATCCTTTGGTGAGGATCCCCTGCTCAATGCCCGCATGGCGCTGGCCGAGATTCCGGCCATCCAGGCTCACTCGGTTGCCGCCTGCCTCAAGCACTACGCCGTCAACAACCAGGAGCACGAACGCGCCAGCGTGAACGCCGCGGTGGACGAAGCCACCCTGCGCGAAATCTACCTGCGGCCGTTCGAGGCCGTGGTGCGCCACAGTGCCGTGGCCTCGCTGATGGGGGCCTTCAACCGTGTCAACGGCGTTTTTGCCTGCGAGAACCACTGGCTGCTGGACCAGGTGCTGCGCCGCGAGTGGGGCTTTGCGGGCTGGGTGATGAGCGACTATGCCGCCACCCACAGCACGGCGCCCTCGGCCCTGGCCGGCCTGGACCAGGAGCAACCCTCGGGCCAGCACTATGGTGAGCGCCTGCAACAGGCCGTGGAGCAAGGCCAGGTGCCCCTGGCCACCCTGGACGAGATGTGCCGCCGCATCCTGCGCACCATGGTCGGCCTGCAGCTGATTGAGCGCCCGCCCGTCATCGCCCCCTTGAACGACGAAGCCCACCGCAGCGTCGCCCAGGCCGTGGCCGAACAGGCGGTGGTGCTGCTGAAGAACGATGACGCTTTGCTGCCGGTGCGCCCCGAGACCCTGCGCCGCGTGGTGGTGATCGGCCCGGACGTCGACAACGCCAGCGTGGCCGGTGGCGGCAGCAGCCGGGTGCAACCGGCCCATGCCGTGAGCCTGCTCGAGGGTCTGCGCCAGCGCCTGGGCCCCGATGTGCTGGTACAGCATGCCGTGGGCAGCGACCCCATCTCGTCGGCCGATCTGCTGCCAGGGCCCGACTCCCTGCCCAGTGACTGCCTGCGCAGCGGCCCCGAGGCCGATGCCGGGCCCGGCCTGCACACCCGCTTCTGGAACAACCCCCACCTGGGCGGCGAGTCCTGCTTTGAATGCGTGATGCCCCAGGTGGCCCTGAACGGCGGCTTCTTCAATTTCCCGGGCTTTGACGCCAACTCCAGCCGCTACCCCAAGCTGCCCAATGAACTGTCGGGAGGCATCTCGGCGCGCTTCACAGGCCGCCTGGTGGTGCCCACCAGTGGCCGCTACGAGCTCTGCGCCACCTTGCTGGGCACACTGCGCATCTGGCTCGACGGCGAGCTGGTGCTGGATGCCTTCCGCGCTGGCGGCGGCTCGGCCAGTGGGGCCGGGGCCTCCGGCGCTGCCTGGGGCGCCCATGCTGACGTGAAACGCGCCACCGATGGAAGTGACAGCCCGGTGGCACCCGACTGGCCCGTGGCCCAGGCCCAGATGAACCTGCGCGCCGACAGCCTGCCCGAAGCCCGCGAACTGCCACCTCAGCCACTGGGCAGCGGCGGCGGCGAGGCGGGCCCGCCCCCCGAAACAGCCGGCGTCGCCCTGGAACTGCAGGCGGGTGCCCAGGGCCATGAGCTGTGCATCGAGTACCTGGCCAACGCCCCCTCGCAAGGCTGGCTGACCGGCGCCCAGGTGCGCCTGGGCTGGCGCCCGCCCAGTGAAAGCCCTACCACGTCGGTGCGCGAAGCCTGCGCGCTGGCCGAAGGCGCGGACCTGGTGGTGGTGGCAGTGCGCAGCTACGAAACCGAGCAGATGGATCGCCCCGACCTGCGACTGCCCAACAACCAGGCCGCCCTGGTGCGCGCCGTGGCCGCGGCCAACCCGCGCACCGTGGTGATCAACATGAGCGGCGGCCCGGTCGAGACCGAAAGCTGGGAAAGCGGCGTGCCCGCCATCCTGCAGGCCTGGTACCTGGGGCAGGAACAAGGCAGTGCCCTGGCGCGCATTCTGGTCGGCGATGTGAACCCCTCGGGCAAACTGCCGGTGAGCTTTCCACTCAGCGCCCATGGCCTGCTGCGCAGCCGCGCCCAGTACCCGGGCGAGGACGGCACCGTGCATTACAGCGAAGGCCTGCAGGTGGGCTACCGGGGCTTCGATGCACGGGCCTTGCCGGTGCGCTTTGCCTTCGGCCACGGCCTGTCCTATACCCGCTTTGAGTACAGCGATCTGCAAGTGCAAGCCGATGCCGACGGGCTGGAGCTCAGCTTCACGGTACGCAACAGCGGAGCGTGTGCCGGCCGCGAAGTGGCCCAGGTCTACCTCGGCCTGCCCGTGCCCGGCCAGCCACCCCATCGCCTGGTCGACTTTGCATCCCTGCCGCTGGCTGCCGGCGAAAGCCACCGGGTGCACCGCCGCATCAGCCGCAACGACCCGGGCCACCCCCTGAGCGTCTGGACCGAGAGCGGCTGGCAATGTGCCCGCGGCCCGTTGCGGGTGGAGGTTGGCAGCTCCTCACGCGACCTGCGCCTGACGACCCAGGTGCTGTTCTGAATTGCCCAACACAGCCTCGCCAGACCCTGCAGGCCTTCTGCGGACCATCTGCGGGCTCTGGCGAAACTCAAACCCCCGGGTCGGCCTGGTGCCGGCCCTGCCCTCCCTATGACCGAACACGACATCGAGCAACTGATTTCCCGCATGACCCTGGCCGAGAAGCTGGGCCAGATGACCCAGGTGCAGCCGCATGGCCGCGACCAGGAAGAGCGCGTGCGCCGGGGTGGCGCCGGCTCCCTGATCAACGTGGTGGGTGACGATGCCTACCATTACCAGTGGCTGGCGGTGGAACACTCCCGCCTGGGCATTCCGCTGCTGCTGGGCCGGGACGTGATCCACGGCTTTCAGACCGTGTTTCCGATCCCCCTGGGCCAGGCCGCCGCCTTCGACCCCGAGCGCGTGCGCCAGGCCGCCGCGCATTCGGCGCGCGAAGCCGGTGCAGCCGGCGTGAACTGGACCTTCTCACCCATGCTGGACGTGGCCCGAGACCCGCGTTGGGGGCGGATTGCCGAGAGCTTTGGGGAAGACCCGCTGCTGATCTCGCGCCTGGGCGTGGCCATGGTGCAGGGCTACCAGCAAGAAGGCGTGGCGGCTTGCGCCAAGCACTTTGTGGGCTATGGCGCGGCCGAAGGCGGGCGCGACTACAGTGCCACCGACCTGGCCCCGAGGGCCTTGCTCGACACCTACCTGCCCCCCTTCCTGGCAGCCCAGCAAGCCGGTGTGATGACGGTGATGAGCGCCTTCAACGACCTCGACGGCGTGCCCGCCACCGGCCACGAAGACCTGATCCGTGGCACGCTGAAAGAACGCTGGGGCTTTGATGGCCTGGTGGTCAGCGACTGGTGCTCGGTGACCGAGATGATTGCCCACGGCTTTTGCGAAAACGCCGCCGCGGCCGCCCATGCCGCCGTGAGCGCCGGCGTCGACATGGAAATGGCCAGCACCAGCTATGGGGACCACATTGCGGGTCTGATCGAACAAGGCCTTCTGGACGGGGCCCTGGTCGACGACGCCGTGCGCCGCATCCTGCGCATCAAGGCCCGACTGGGCTTGTTCCAGCACCCCTATGGCGCACCCGACCGCACCCCAGCCCAGCGCCCGGCGGCCACCCAACTGGCACGCAGCCTGGCCCGCGACAGCTGCGTGCTGCTGAAAAATGAGCACGGACTGCCCTTGGGCGAGCACGCACGGCGTGTGGCGGTGATCGGCCCCCTGGCCGATGCCCCAGGCGAACAACTGGGCTGCTGGGTGTTCGATGGCGAACGCCAGCACAGCCAGACCGTTTTCGCGGCCTTGCAGGAGCGCCTGGGCCCCCGGCGCGTGGTGCATGCCCGCGGCCTGGAGCACTGCCGCAGCCACGATCTGGACGGACTGGACGCGGCGGTCGCCCTGGCCCGCAGCGCCGAGGTGGTGGTGCTGTGCCTGGGCGAGGACGCCGGTCTGAGCGGCGAAGCCCACTGCCGAGCCCACCTCGACTTGCCCGGCGCGCAGCAGACCCTGCTGGAGGCCGTGGCCGCCACCGGCGTGCCCGTGGTGCTGGTGATCATGGCCGGCCGCCCCCTGGTGCTGGGGCCGGTGCTGCCGCACGCCCAGGCCGTGCTGTACGCCTGGCACCCGGGCAGCCAGGGCGGCCCGGCCATCGTCGATGTGCTGTGCGGCGAGTCCCCCAGCGGACGCCTGCCGGTGAGCTTTCCGCGCAGCGTGGGCCAGATCCCCATCTTCTACAACCACAAAAACACAGGTCGCCCGCCCCATCCCGATGCACCCAGCATCCCCTCGGGCACCCCGCTGGACCCGAGCGGCTTCTTTGCCGCCTACCTCGATGAGGACCACCGGCCCCTGTTCCCGTTCGGCTTCGGCCTGGGCTATACCCGCTTCGAGTACAGCGACCTGCAACTGTCGGCCAGCCAGCTCACACCGGGCGGCACCCTGTGCGCCTCGGTGCTGCTGAGCAACACCGGGCACCGCAGCGCCACCGAAGTCGTGCAGCTCTATGTGCGCGATCTGGTGGGCTCGGTGACCCGCCCGGTGCGCGAGCTGAAAGACTTTCAGCGCATCAGCCTGCTACCCGGCGAAAGCCAGCGCGTGAGCTTCGAACTGCACACCGACGCACTGCGCTTTCATGACCGGCATCTGCGTCTGGTCTGCGAGAGCGGACGCTACGAGCTGTGGATCGGGCCCGATTCGGCCTCGGGGCCGAGCGCGGGGTTTGAGGTGACCACGTCGCAGGCGTGAGGCCTCAGGGCACCAGGCGCCGCAAAGCGACTGCGGCATCCACAATCCCAATCCCCTGGTAAGACGCCAGGGGGGGCAGATTTTGTTTGTGTCCAGGCACGATCAGACCTGGGCGTGCCGGACCCATGCCAGCCCGGCCACGCCTTGTTGGTTGGTCAAAGCACTCTTTTTGTGAAAGCACTCTTTTATTCCCAAAAAGTATTTATTCATGAAACAACATGAATTACTGTTATATTCGCCGGGTGGTGGCCGGAGCCAACAAGGCTGGCAAAAACCAGGAACCACACACAAAAGAGTGCGCCGCCTCATTGTTGATGCAGCCCCTCCAGTTGGTTTGTAGAGCTGCAGCCAACAGCGTTTCCAATGCTCACGCAGCTCGATTCGAGCCTGCGCTTCTGAATGAATCAGATTTCAAAGACCTCCATTTCCATGGGCAAGTACGTCGTTTCGCCCACGACACATCAGACCGATTGCGGCCGCTTCCGTGCCTCTTTTTCGGTCCACCGCTCTCTCGGCAACGGCAGCTACTGCCGCGTTTTCCGCTTCGACAAGGCCTTCGCCTCGCGTGATGCGGCCCGGCTCTTTGCCGTGACACAGGGCTGGTTGCAAACGTGCATGGCCTCGCCTCCCGTTTGCTGACGACTCGCTCCAGGCAGATCCGATCCAATCCCCCCCAGCTGCAGCGCGCCTCAGTGGCGCCCGCCAGCATCATGAATGGGTGCCACCAGCTGCGCACCGCACCTCAGAAAGGCTCCAACATGAGCACCAAAATCTACGTGGGCAATCTGCCCTATTCCGTCGACGACGCCAGCCTGAAAAGCAATTTTTCCGAGTTCGGCAGCGTTTCATCCGCCAAGGTGATGATGGACCGCGAAACCGGTCGCTCCAAGGGCTTCGGCTTTGTGGAAATGGCCTCCCTTGAGGTGGCTCAGGCCGCCATCACCGGCCTGCACGGCATGTCTGTCGATGGCCGCTCCATTGTGGTGAACCTAGCCCGCCCGCGCGAAGATAACAACAAGTCCGGCGGCTACGGCGCTGCCGGTTACACCGCCACCCAACGCAAGGATGTTGGCTATGGCACGGGCGGATACGGCGGCGGACGCTACTGATCTCCGAACTGCACAACTGCACAACTGCACAGTTGAAAGGCCTGCTCTTGCGAGCAGGCCTTTTTTCATGGCGCGTCCGACACCGGCGTACACGTCCTTTGGGATTGAGGGGCGAGAATCCCCAGGAAGACTCGGACTTCAAGCACCTGTTGAGGTGTCGGGGCCCTGATCTTTTCGAACAGCGCGCCCACGGCCTGGGTGTGCAGGGTGTTCGCTCTGTGAAAATCGCATGGGGACGCTAGCGCAAAGCGCCCCAAGCCGCCATCGCGGCCCCCACTTCCACGGGGCTGCGCCCCGACCACGGTGCCCGGCCCAGCAGGGCTTGTACGCAGGCCTGCTGCATGGCCGGCACGGGCGAGTAGGCATTGATCCAGCAGCGGCAACCCGAGGCATCCGCCAGGTGATAGGGGTTGCCAAAGGAGATCAGCAGGTGTGGCAGGGTGTGCCAGTGGCGCTCCATGGCGCGGGCGGTGTCGCCGTGCAGGCGCTTCCAGTCCAGGCGCAGGCTGCCCCGGCACATGCCGGCCTCACGGGCCAGCACATAGATCAGCACGTCGTGCAGGTCGGGATCGACCAAGGTGTGGGGACGGTAGCGGGTCACGACAAAGCCCTCGGCCTGCAGCAGTTCAGCCATGCGCAGATCGGGCAAGGGCTGGCCGAAGGGGGTTTGTCGCTCGCCCTCTTCCACCAGCAGGATGCGGCGGTGGCGTTGGGGCACCAGGGGCAGCAGGCCGTCCAGGTCGCGCACCCGGGTCAGGGCCGCAGCGGCACATTCGCGGGCCCATTGCTGTTCCTGGTCGCGTTCGGCGGTCTCATCGGGCCCAACCGAAGGGGGGGCACCGGAGCGTCGCGGTGACGGTACCAGGCCCAGCACGCATTGCAGCGCCAGCACCCGCGCCAGGGCTTGGTTGACCCGGGCCCAACTCAGGCGCCCCTCGGCCAAGGCACGCTCCAGATACGCCACATCAAGCTCGGGCTGCCCCGAGAACAGCAACATGTCACAACCCGCAGCGACCGCCTGAGGCAGGGTCTGCCAACGGGGACCACAGGCTGAAAAGCCGGCCATCAGCGTGGCATCCGACAGCAAGAGCCCCTCAAAACCCAGTTCACCGCGCAGCCACTCGGTGCTGAGCACCGGCGACAGGCTGGCGGGCCGGCTCAGCCCTCCGTCCAGGGCGGGCAGCCCGATGTGGCCACACAAGACGGTGCGCACGCCCGCCTCGATGGCGGCGCGCCACACCGGGGCATAGCGGGCCAGCCAGGCCTCACGCGACAGGCTGTTGCAACTGGGCTCCAGGTGGTGGTCCCGCCAGTCCACGCCATCGCCGGGCCAGTGCTTGGCGCTGGCGGCCAGCCCCTGTGCCTGCAAACCTTGCACAAAGGCCCGCGACAAGGCGGCCACCTGGGCCGGATCGACACCGAAGGAGCGGGTGTTGACCACCGGGTTGTGCGGATTGAGGTCCAGATCGACCACGGGCGACAGCACCCAGTTGACCCCGCAACGCCGCGCCGCCTGGGCCGCAGCCTGCCCCATGCGGCGGGCCCAGACGGTGCGCCCGGTGGCGGCCACCGCCATGGCGTTCGGAAAACCCAGCCCATCGGCACCGGTGTGCTCACCAAACTCGATGTCGGCTGCGACCAGCACATCCGCCCGCCCCAATGAGCGGGCATGGGACTGTAGCTGGCTCACCAACCGGGCGCTGTGCTCATCAGGGGCGCCCGGCACAAACAATCCACCCACGCCTTGTGCCACCCAGGACTGATAGCGCTCCGGGGTGCCGTCGGCCAGGGCCAGCACCAACAGCCGCCACAGGCGCTGACGTGGCGGCAGGGTTTGCAACTGCTGCGTCACCCAGGCACGCTGCCAGGGCTTGAGGCTCAGTGGTCCCGACGCCGGCAAGGCGTCTGCAGGCTCAACTGTTCGAGGGCGGGACATAAGCTTGCAGCAGACGCATGGCGTCCAGCTCGTTCGCCGCGCCGTAGGCGCTGCCAGCGCGCCCGGGGACCACCCGATGGGCCAGGCGCCATTCACCTGGGGTGCAACCCAGCGCGCGGCGAAAGGCCAGGTTGAACGCCTTGGCATTGGGAAAGCCACAGGACAGCGCCACATCGAGCAAGGTGCCGGTGACGGGCCGACTCAGGGCATCGAGGGCCCGGCGCAGCCGCACCAGGGTGATGAACTGGCCGAAGGTGTTGCCCGTCTCGGCCTTGAACAGCCGGGCCAGGTAGCCGCTCGACCAGCCCAGGGCCTGGGCCACCTCCCCCACCGAGATGGGCTCGGCCACATGGTCCTGCACATACTGGCAGACCCGCTGCAGGCGCCGGCCCAGGGCCTGCTCCTCCTCGGGCAGCAGCATGGGATGGGCCTCGGGCCCCAGCGCCGAGGGCAGGCCACGGATCAGGCACGACACCATTTGCAAGACACCGGCCTCGATTTCGAGCTTCCAACCCGGGCGCTGCAGGCGCTGCTCCCACATCATGGACGCCAGCAGCCCGCGCAGCCGGTCTCGCAAGGGGCGCAGGCTGGGCTCGCTGTTGAGCCCCTCGATCTGAAAACGCCGGCGTCGAAACTCCGGGTCATGCCGCGCACCGGCGGGGTCCAGTTGCAGGCACAACACCAGGTTGGTACCCCCCAGGTCGTGGCTGGCATGGGGCTCGCCCGCATGCACCAGGGCCAAATCACCCGTCCGTACCCGCTGCAAGCCCATCGCGGTGTGCAACTCGACCTCGCCGTTGAGCACCAGCAAAAGCTCGAAGGCCGAATGCAGGTGCAGCCCCACGTCTCGCACATCGTGGAAAAACAGGCGCAGAGGCAACTCGGCCGGAAAGCCAATGCGCTCTACCTGCCAGCCCAGGCTGCGAGGCGGCCCAACGGGCGCAGCCGCCGGCGTGGCCTCAGGCAGATTGCTGTCGTCAAGTGAAAATGCCGAACCAATTTCCAAGGCCATGTGCCGCGCTCCAGTGCGTGTCATGCGGCGGATCACTGACCCAGTTCCGGCGCAGGAACGGCGCGGATTCTGGCCCCAAAGGAGGCGCTGGCTTGTCAGCGAACACCTCGTATTGCTCCGATCGTCGCTAAAAACGCACCGGCCAACGGCTCCAGACGTGAAAAAGCCGCCCCAAAGGGCGGCTTCTTGGCTGAGGGGTCGCAACGGTTGAAACGGCTCAACGACGGCGTTGGCGCAGCAGCAGCAGCACCGAAGCCAAGGCCAGGCCGACAAACACCACGAACGACCAGTTGGCGATCGAGCCCCCCAGGAAGGTCCAGTCGATGGCCGAGCAATCACCGCTGCCCTTGAACACCATGGGGATCACGCGCTGCAGCGGAAAGGCCTCGATCATGCCGTAGAGGTCGCGGCCGCAGGTCAGCACCTCGGGCGGGTTCCATTGCAGCCAGCTCTGGCGCGCCGCCACAAAGGCGCCAAAGCCCGAGGTCAGCAGGATCAGCACACCACCGGCCAGCCAGCCGCCGCGGCGCGGCGACAAGGCTGCCAGCCCGGCCCAGACCGCCACCAGCAGCAAAGCGTAGCGCTGCACGATGCACATCGGGCAAGGCTCCAGCCCGACCACGTGTTGCAGGTAAAGCCCGAAGGCCAGCATGCCCAGGCAAGTGGCGCTGGCCAGGGCCAGCAACAGGCGCGGTGCGCGGTCGAACCAGTTCAGCAAAAACAAATCAGTGTCCTTCAACAAACACGCGAGCGCGGCGTGGCGTGACCACCAGCAGCTCGCCTTCACGGAAACCCAGATCACGGTATTGTTGCGCAGGGATTTGCGCCTCGATGATCGTGTCCTGGGTGCGATTTTCCGCTGTTTGGTGATCTTCGGACGGAATAAGTTCCAACCTGGCGATCGGCCCCACCACGATGGCCCGGCTGAGCTGGGCCACGATGCCCCGCGGGCGGCCCTGCGCATCGATGCCGGCCCCCGGCACGTGGCGCTCGACCTCGAAGTCGTGCGGGCGCACATAGGCCGAGGCCTTGGCGTTCTGCGCACTGGCGTGTTCGGGTGAATCGATCTGCAAGCCCTCCAGATGCACCTGGCCTTCGTGAGCCCGGCCATGGAACAGGTTCACATCGCCCAGGAAACCATACACGAAGGGACTGGCCGGGTGATCCCAGACCTCTTGGGGCGAACCGCTCTGCTCGACCTGGCCCTGGTTCATCAGCACCACGCGGTCGGCCACTTCGAGGGCTTCTTCCTGGTCGTGGGTCACGAAGATGCTGGTCACGTGCAGCTCGTCATGCAGGCGGCGCAGCCAGCGGCGCAGTTCCTTGCGCACCTTGGCGTCCAGCGCACCAAAGGGCTCGTCCAGCAGCAGCACCTTGGGCTCGACCGCCAACGCGCGCGCCAGGGCAATGCGCTGGCGCTGGCCGCCCGAGAGCTGGCTGGGGTAACGGTCGGCCAACCAATCCAGTTGCACCAGCTTGAGCAGGTCGTGCACCTTGGTCTTGATCTGGGCATCGCTGGGGCGCTCGCCGCGCGGCTTGACGCGCAGGCCGAAGGCCACGTTCTCGAACACCGTCATGTGCCGGAACAGCGCGTAATGCTGGAACACAAAACCCACGCCGCGCTCGCGCACATGCACGTCGGTGGTGTCCTCGCCCGAAAACAGGATGCTGCCGGCGTCGGGGGTTTCCAGGCCGGCGATGATGCGCAGCAAGGTGGTCTTGCCACAGCCCGAGGGGCCAAGCAGGGCGATGAGTTCGCCCGAGTCGATGTCGAGGCTGACGTCCTTCAGGGCATGGAAGTCGCCGAAATGCTTGCTGACGTTGCGGATCTGAATGCTCATGTTCTTCTTCCTCAGGCGATGGCGCCCTGACGGGCCTGGACGGCGGATGGGGCGGTTGGGGTCGCCGGGGCTTCAGGCGGCTGGGCCTCGGCGTCGCGCATTTCCTTCTCGTGGCGCCACTCGACCACCGACTTGATCAGCAGGGTGACCAGCGCCAGCAAGGCCAGCAGCGTGGCCACGGCAAAGGCCGCCACCGACTGGTATTCGTTGTAAAGGATCTCGACGTGCAAGGGGATGGTGTTGGTCTGACCCCGGATGTGGCCGGACACCACCGAGACAGCACCGAACTCGCCCATGGCGCGGGCATTGCAAAGGATCACGCCATAGATCAAGCCCCACTTGATCTTGGGCAGGGTGACCAGCCAGAAGGTCTGCCAGCCGCTGGCGCCCAGCACGATGGCGGCCTGCTCCTCGTCGCTGCCCTGGGCCTGCATCAGCGGGATCAGCTCCCGGGCGATGAAGGGAAAGGTCACGAACACAGTGGCCAGCACGATGCCGGGCACGGCAAAGACGATCTTGATGTCGTGCGCCTGCAACCAGGGGCCGAACCAGCCCTGTGCACCGAACATCAGCACATAGATCAGGCCGGCCACCACGGGCGACACCGAGAAAGGCAGGTCGACCAGGGTGGTCAGAAAGGACTTGCCCGGAAACTCGAACTTGGCGATCGACCAGGCTGCGGCGATGCCAAACACCAGGTTCAGCGGCACGGCCACGGCGGCGGTCAGCAAGGTGAGGCGGATGGCCGACCAGGCATCGGGCTCCTTCAGGGCCTCAACGAAGGGCCCCAGGCCTTTGCGCAAGGCCTCGGTGAACACCGCGGCCAGCGGCAGGAACAGGAACAGGGTCATGAACACCAGCGCCAGGCCGATCAACAACCATTTGACCCACACGGCCTCGGTGGTGCCGGCCTTGACGCGGGCGATGGGCTTGCGTGCGCTCATGCCGGGGCTCCTGAATGACGGCGCTGCCAGGTTTGCAGCGCATTGATGACCAGCAACAGCACAAACGAGATCATCAGCATGACCACGGCCACCGCCGTGGCACCGGCATAGTCGTACTGCTCCAGCTTGCCAATGATGATGAGGGGGGTGATCTCGGAAATCATGGGCATGTTGCCGGCAATGAAGATGACCGAGCCGTATTCGCCGATCGCACGCGCAAAAGCCATGGCAAAGCCGGTCAGCAAGGCGGGGGCGATGGACGGCAGGATGACCCGCAAAAAGGTCTGCAAGCGGGTGGCGCCCAGGCAGGTGGCGGCTTCCTCGAGTTCTTTTTCAGCGTCTTCGAGCACAGGCTGCACGGTGCGCACCACGAAAGGCAGGCCGATGAAGATCAGCGCGATCACCACGCCCGCCGGCTTGAAGGCCACCGGCATGCCCCAGGCCTCCAGGTACTGGCCCACCCAGCCATTGCCGGCCAGCAATGCCGTCAAGGAGATGCCGGCCACGGCGGTGGGCAGCGCGAAAGGCAGGTCCACCAGCGCGTCGACGATCTTCTTGAACGGAAAGGTGTAGCGCACCAGCACCCAAGCCACCAACAGGCCGAACACCACGTTGACCAGGGCCGCAATCAGAGAGGCACCGAACGTCAGGCGGTACGAGGCCAGCACGCGCGGTGCCGTGACGGCATGCCAGAACTGATCCCAGCTCAGGGTGCTGGTCTTGAACAGCAGCGCCGACAGCGGAATCAACACAATCACGGCCAGGTACATCAGGGTGTAGCCCAGCGTGAGACGAAAACCGGGCAGCACCCGTTTCGCGCCCCCCCGCTTGGGGGGCGCATGGCTGACAGAAGTGGTCATGGGGTTTACCGGGCGCCAGGGGCGTAGAGCTTGTCGAACTGGCCACCGTCATTGAAGTGGACCTTCTGGGCCTCGGCCAGGGAGCCGAAGTAGTCCGACACGGCAAACAGCTGGATGGGCTTGAAGACGTCGGCGTGCTTCTTCAGCACCGTGGCCGAGCGGGGGCGCAGGGCATGCTTGGCCGCGATTTCCTGAGCCTCTTCGGAATACAGGTAATCCAGGTAGGCCTTGGCGAGTTCGCCCGTGCCCTTCTTGGCCACGGTGCGCTCCACCACGGCCACCGGGTTCTCGGCAATGATGCTGATCGAGGGGTGCACCGCATCCACCTTGCCGGCGCCGAACTCGCGGTCGACCGACACCACTTCGGATTCGAAGGTGACCAGCACGTCGCCGATGTTGCGCTGCAAAAAGATCGTGGTGGCATCGCGCCCGCCCTTGGCCAGCACAGGCACGTTCTTGTAAAGCTTGCTGACAAATTCGGCCGCCTGGGCATCCGTGCCGCCCTTCTTGCGCACATAGCCCCAGGCCGCCAGGTAGGCCATGCGGCCATTGCCGCCCGTTTTGGGGTTGACCACGATGACCTGGATGCCGGGTTTGATCAGGTCGTCCCAGTCCTTGATGTTCTTGGGGTTGCCGTTGCGGGTCAGGAACAGCATGGTCGAGGTGGTGGGCGAGGCGTTGCCCGGGAAGCGTTTGGCCCAATCCTTGGCCACCACGCCGGTGCTGGCCAGAAAGTCGACATCGGTGGTGGTGTTCATGGTCACCACGTCGGCCTCCAGCCCGTCGTTGACGGCGCGCGCCTGGGCGCTGGAGCCGCCATGGGCCTGGTCGATCTTCACGTCCTTGCCCGTGGTCTTCTTCCAATGGGCGACGAAGGCCGCGTTGTAGTCCTTGTAGAACTCGCGGGCCACGTCGTACGAGGCATTGAGCAAAGTGGTGGTCTGTGCGCCTGCCAGCGTGCCGGTCGCCAGCATCAGGGTGGCCAGGGCCAGTTTGATTTTTGTCTTCATGGTCATTCTTGTGTCGAGGAAACAGGGTGTGGGGTGACAGGTTGGCCCAGGGCCAGATCACCCGCCAGGGATTGCAACAGGGCCAGGCCCAAGGGCCACTCGCCATGCCCGGACTCCACATTGATGTGGCCGGCGTCCTGCAAGCGAACCAACTCGCTTCCCCAGGACCGCGCATAGGCGCCGGCCAGCCGGATCGGGCAAAACGGGTCGTTGCTGCTGGCCACGAGGATACTTCGGTATGGCAAACGCTCACACGGCGCCGGGGCAAAGTCACTGAGCACGGCGCGGCGTTCCGGGTCGGCCGGAGCCACCAGCAGCGCCCCTTTGACGCGCTCACGCAGGTCGGCAGGCAAGTGCACCACCGCCATGCACCCCAGGCTGTGCGCCACCAGGACCACCGGGGCCTCAGCGGCCTCGATGGTCTCCGCCAGCGTGCGCACCCAGGCCGCCCGGCTCGGCGTGATCCAGTCATCCTGGCGCACACGACGCGCTGCCGGCAGGCGCTCAGCCCACAGGCTTTGCCAATGGCCGGGGCCGGAATCCCGCCAGCCCGGCACGATGATCACAGAGGTTGAGCGGGCCACGGCCTCAGCCCCACACCGGGGCGCCACGCGCCATCAAGGCCTGGGCACAGGCCGGTTGGGCGGAAAGGTCAAAAGCCGTCATGCAAACATCCTGATTAGAAGCGTCGGACGCATTCTGCGAACAAGGCTTTAAAACGAGAACGAATAGTTCGTTGTTTGTTTATGCGAAATTTCGCATGTAGAGCACCAACCCGTCCGAGTCAGCGGCCGTCTTGCAACCGCCATCCAAGGTGCACCCCGTCGATTGGACTCACCAATGGAACAATGCATTGCAAAAATGCTGGCTTATCAGCAATTGGCGCGCCGGTGACAATTCACACACCGCCCAACGGGCCCTTTTCTACCCTCGAAGGAAGATTCCATGAAACTGCTTCACATTGACTCCAGCGTGCTCGGCGACAACTCGGTTTCGCGTCAACTGACGGCTCAGACCGTGGCCCAGTGGAAAGCACGCAACCCGGGCGCCGAAGTCAGCTACCTGGATGTGGCCGCGCAAGCTCCCAGCCACCTGAACGGCGACTCGCTGGGCTTTCGTCTGCCCGCAGGCAGCGCGCTGACCGAAGTGCAACAACGTGAAAACGCCATCTCGGAAGCCCTGGTGACGCAATTTCTGGCGGCCGACGTGATCGTGGTCGGTGCCCCGCTTTACAACTTCAGCGTCCCCAGCCAGCTCAAGGCCTGGATCGACCGCATCTGCCAGGTGGGCCGCACCTTCAAGTACACCGACAAGGGCCCCCAAGGCCTGGCCGGTGGCAAGACCGTGGTCGTGGTGTCGACACGGGGTGGCAAGTACTCCATCTCGGAAGCCGGCAATGCCATGGAACACCAGGAAAGCTACCTGAAGACCGTGTTCGGCTTCCTGGGCATCACCGACGTGCGCATCGTTCGTGCCGAAGGCCTGAACATGGGCCCCGAGGTCAAGGCAGAAGCCCTGGCCTCTGCCGAGAAAGACCTGGCCACCGCCCTGGCCTGATGGCGCGCGGCCTGATCGGCCGCCCTGCCCCCCCACAAGCCCACCAGCCCATCCGTGCGGTGGGCTTTTTTGTACCCAATTGCGCTCGGCCGTGCTCAGTCAGGCCGTTGCAAGCGCCTGAACGCCCGCACCAGGCGCCCGGGCTCGTGCAGGCTGAAGGCCTTTCGCGCGTGTTGGGGCACATGCCAGACCGCTCGCGTTCCGGCGATGAAGGTGGCGGTGTCGCCCGGCTTGAGGGTGAATTCGCGTCCCTGGTACTTCACTTCGACCAAGCCCTCAAGCAGGTGCACAGTTTCATCGACACCAAACTGCCACTCGAAGGTGCTGGGGCCGTCGCAAGCCCACAGCCCGGTGGTGGTGCGCCCGTCGGGCGACCTGCTGATCTCGGTGGCACGGAAGTTCGGGCTACCCTCCAGCACCCACTCGGGGTTCACATTGAAGGAGGTCAGGGGGCGGTGAACCGAAGCCATGGACGGCGGGTTCGCATGGCGCAGGTAGGTGACGCCATCCCAGGCGGCCACCAGGGCCAGCGCGGTCAGAGCCCCACCCAGTGCAATGGAGACGTTTTTTTTCATGACGGTATCAATTATGCCGAAACCGTCACGACGTTAACGCTTTGTAAAGACGCCCCTCCTGAAGTGCCCCTCCTCAGACCTGATCGAGTGCCTGGGCCAGGTCAGCCAACAGGTCGTCTGCGTGCTCGATGCCCACGCACAAGCGCACGGTGTCTTCACCGACGCCCGACTTCTTCAGCTCTTCGGGCGACAACTGGCGGTGAGTGGTCGAGGCCGGGTGGGTGGCCAGTGACTTGGCGTCGCCAATGTTGACCAGGCGGGTGAAGAGTTGCAACGCATCCAGGAAGCGCGCCCCGGCCTCTCGGCCACTGCCGCTGCTGGCCTTGACGCCAAAGGTCAGCAGGCCGGAAGGCTTGCCATCCAGGTACTTTTGCGCCAGCGCATGGTCCACATTGCCCGGCAGGCCGGCGTAGTTGACCCAACCCACCTTGGGGTGCTTTTCAAGAAACTGGGCCACCTTCAGGGTGTTCTCGTTGATGCGGTCCATGCGCAGCGCCAGGGTCTCGATGCCTTGCAGGATCAGGAAGGCATTGAACGGCGACAGGGCTGCGCCCATGTTGCGCAAGGGCACCACGCGGGCCCGGCCGATGTAGGCGGCGGCCCCCAAGGCCTCGGTGTAGACCACACCGTGGTAGCTGACGTCGGGCTCGTTGAGGCGTTTGAAGCGCGCCTTGTGCTGAGCCCAGGGGAATTTGCCCGAATCCACGATGGCGCCGCCGATGCTGGTGCCATGCCCGCCCAGGTACTTGGTGAGCGAGTGCACCACGATGTCGGCGCCATGCTCGAAGGGGCGCAGCAGGTAGGGCGTGGCCACCGTGTTGTCGACGATCAGGGGCACGCCATGGCGGTGGGCGATCTCTGCCACGCGGGCAATGTCGGTGACGTTGCCTTGCGGGTTGCCCAGCGATTCGACAAACACGGCCTTGGTGCGCTCGTCGATCAGTGCCTCGAAGCTGGCCGGGTCGCGGTGGTCGGCAAAGCGGGCCGTGATGCCGTACTGCGGCAGCGTGTGGGCAAACAGGTTGTAGGTGCCGCCGTACAGCGCGGTGGACGACACGATGTTGTCGCCGGCTTCGGCAATGGTCTGGATGGCGTAGGTGACGGCCGCCTGGCCCGAGGCCACGGCCAGGGCACCGATGCCCCCCTCCAGGGCTGCGACGCGCTTTTCGAGCACGTCGGTGGTGGGGTTCATGATGCGGGTGTAGATGTTGCCCGGGACCTTCAGGTCGAACAGATCGGCGCCATGCTGGGCGCTGTCGAAGGCATAGGCCGCGGTCTGGTAGATGGGCACCGCCACCGCCTTGGTAGTAGGGTCGGGCGAATAGCCCGCATGGACCGACAGGGTTTCGAATTTCCAGTTTTCAGAAGACATCTCGGGCTTTCTATGAGCAAGTGAACGGACCGGCCTCCCCGGTCATCGATGCCCCCCCACGGGGGTGCACCGATTGGAACACCGACCATGGGGTCGGCGTACGACGTTTTCCCTGCTTGCTTATGCGAAGTCCGTGATGTCTTCAGACCTCAGGGCGCTCAGAAGCCCGCCAGCACCGAGCCCTTGAACTCGGTCTGGATGAACTTGCGGGTCTCCTCCGAGTGGTAGGCCTTGAGCAACTTGGCCACCCAGGGCTTGTCCTTGTCCTGCTCGCGCACGGCAATGATGTTCACGTAAGGGCTCTTGGCGTTTTCCTGGGCGATGGCGTCCTTGCCCGGGGTCAGGCCGGCCGACAGCGCGAAATTGGTGTTGATGGCGGCGGCGTCCAGGTCATCCAGGGCCCGCGGCAGTTGCGCGGCTTCGAGTTCGATGAACTTGAGTTTCTTCGGGTTGTCGATCACGTCCAGCGGGGTGGCCTTCAGGCCGGCCTCGGGGCGCAGCTTGATCAGGCCCTGATCCTGCAACACCAGCAGCACGCGGCCGCCATTGGTGGGGTCGTTGGGCAGGCCGAAGCGGGCACCGGGCTTGAGCTCGCTCAGGGCCTTGATCTTCTTCGAGTAGATACCGATCGGGTAGTTGACGGTGTAGCCCACCGACACGATCTTGTAGCCGCGGTCCTTCACCTGCTGGTCAAGGAAAGGCTTGTGCTGGTAGCTGTTGGCATCCAGGTCGCCCGAGGCCAGGGCGGCGTTGGGCTGGATGTAGTCGCTGAACTCGACGATCTGGATCTTCAGGCCGTCTTTTTCGGCCACTTTCTTGACCTGCTCCATGATCTGGGCGTGCGGGCCGGCGGTGACGCCGATCTTCAGGGGCTTGTCCTGGGCCAGGGTCAGGCCGGTGGACAGTGCGGCGGCAGCCAGCACCAGGGATTTGAGGGCAAAACGCTTGTTCATGGGATTTCCTTGTGAGAAAGAGCGGGTAGAAACAGGGGACAGGGGGGCGGTCAGCCCCCCCAGGGGTTCATCAACGGTGGGCCAGGCGGCGCACCAACCAGTCGCCGGCACTTTGCAGCGCCTGCACAAAAACGATCAGCACCAGCACCACCACAGCCATCACCTCGGGCAAAAAGCGCTGGTAGCCGTAGCGGATGCCCAGATCCCCCAGGCCGCCGCCGCCGATGGCGCCCGCCATGGCCGAGTAGCCGGTCAGGCTGACCAGGGTGATGGTGATGCCGGCCACGATGCCCGGCAGGGCTTCGGGCAGCAACACCTTGAACACGATCTGCCGCGTGCTGGCCCCCATGGCCTGGGCGGCCTCGATCAGACCGCCATCCACCTCGCGCAGCGAGGCCTCGATCAGGCGTGCCGCAAACGGGGCGGCAGCGAGCGTCAAGGGCACCACGGCGGCCGCGGTGCCGATGGACGAACCCGTCAGCAAGCGGGTCAGCGGAATCACCGCCACCAGCAGGATGATGAAAGGGGTGGAACGCACGGCGTTCACCACCGTGCCCACCAGGCGGTTGGTCCAGCGGTTCTCCAGCACCCCGCCGGCGTCGGTCAGGCGCAGGTACACGCCCAATGGCAGGCCGATCAGGGTGCCCAGCAGGCCTGAAATGCCCACCATCAGCACCGTCTCCCAAAACGAATCCAGCATGAGCTGCAGCAGCTCGGCGGTGAAGCGATCAAACATGGCTCAACTCCTCCACCTGCAGGCCGGCGAGACGCCAATGCGTCACCGCCTCAGCCACCCGGCCGGCCGGGCCGCGCGCCAGCAGCGACAGCGAGCCGAAGGGCTCACCCTGCACCTCATCCACCTGACCGTGCACGATGCTCAGGTCCAGGTCGAAGCGGCGCACCGCCTCGGACAGGATGGGCCGCTCGCCTTCGGCGCCGGCAAACACCAGGCGCAACAGGCGGGCGCTGTGATCGGGGTCCGCGGCCAGCTGGGCGCGCACCCGCTCGCGCACGGCCTCGGGCAGGGCCTGGGGCACCACGTCTTCGATCAGGCTGCGGGTCAGCGCCTGCTGAGGCTGGCTGAACACCTGCAGCACCGGTCCGCTTTCGATGATGCGGCCCGCATCGATCACGGCCACCCGGTCGGCCACCTGCTTGATCACCTGCATCTGGTGGGTGATCAGCACGATGGTCAGGCCCAGCTCGCGGTTGATGTCGCGCAGCAGACCCAGGATGGAACGGGTGGTCTCGGGGTCGAGCGCCGAGGTGGCCTCGTCCGACAACAGCACCTTGGGCTGGCTGGCCAGGGCTCGCGCAATGCCCACACGTTGCTTCTGCCCACCACTGAGCTGCGACGGAAAGCGATCGCTGAAGGCCGCCAGGCCCACCAACTCCAGCAGCGGGGCCACCCGGTCACGGATGCGCCGGGCGTCCCAGCCCGCCAGTTCGAGCGGCAGGGCCACGTTGTCGAACACCGTGCGCGAGGACAGCAGGTTGAAATGCTGGAAGATCATGCCGATGTCGCGCCGGGCCTCGCGCAGTTCGGCGTCGTTGAGGGCCAGCAGATCGCGCCCTGCGACCTTGACGCTGCCCCGCACCGGGCGGTTCAGCAGATTGATGGTGCGCACCAGCGAGCTTTTGCCCGCGCCACTGCGCCCGATGATGCCGAACACCTCGCCGGCCGCGATGCGCAGGTCGATGCCGCGCAAGGCCTCCACCGGGCCTTGTGGGCCGGGGTAGGTCTGGTAGATACCTTCTAAATCGATCATGAAACCCTGTTCAACGGTCTGTCACCCCAGCGGGAGGCCAGAGGAAGGCGTCGAATTTAAGGGTTTACCCCTTGATTGCTAAATATTATTTAATTACGTCATTAAAACCCGTGTTCATATAACGCAATCGATCTGAAAGACTGAAGAGGGGCGCAGGCTTGGCCCTGCCCTTCTTGGGTCTGGCGCTCAAACCGCCCAACGCAGCCCATGGGCCGGCACACCCGGCCATTGCGGGTCGGCAGCTTCAGGCTCGGCCGCCTCGTGCTGCAGCACCCGGTCCAGGATGCGCTTCTCCAGCGCGGCAAAGGCCGCATCGCCGCGCGAGCGCGGGCGGGCCAGGGCCACGCGCTCGTCCAGGGCAATCGCACCATCCTCGATCAGGATCACGCGATCGGCCAGGGCCACGGCCTCTTGCACGTCGTGGGTGACCAACAGGGCCGTGAAGCCGTGCCGACGCCACAGGCCCTCGATCAGCTCATGCATCTCGATGCGGGTCAGGGCATCAAGCGCGCCCAGCGGCTCGTCCAGCAACAGCAGACGCGGCTGGTGCACCAGGGCCCGGGCCAGGGCCACGCGCTGGCGTTGACCGCCCGACAGGCGAGCCGGCCACTCCTGGGCGCGCTCGGCCAGACCGACCTGGGCCAGCACGGCCTCGGCACGCGGGCGCTGCTCGGGCGGCAGGCCCAGGGCCACGTTGTCAAGCACGCGCTTCCAGGGCAGCAGGCGCGAATCCTGGAACATGATGCGGGTGTCGGGGTTGAGGCCGTTGACGGCCCGGCCATCGATGTCGAGCTGGCCCCGGGTGGCCGACTCCAGGCCGGCCACCAGGCGCAGCAAGGTGCTCTTGCCACAGCCGCTGCGGCCCACGATGGCCACAAATTCGCCGGGTTCGATGCTCAGGTCGGCCTGGCGCAGCACTTCGCGCTCGCCATAGCGTTTGGTCAGGCCGCGCAGCTTGAGGCGCACGCCGCCCGAGGAGGTGTTGGATGAAGAGGTGCTCATGTCAGCGGTCCGTGGGGTGATTCGTTCGATTCGTCCTGGCTCAGGCGCTCTTCTGGTAGCCGGGGTGCCAGCGCAGCCAGTAGCGCTCCAGGCCCTTGGCAAACAGGTCGGCCAGCTTGCCCAGCAAGGCATACAGCAGGATGCCCACCAGCACGATGTCGGTCTGCAGGAACTCACGCGCATTCATCGTGAGGTAGCCGATGCCGGCCTGGGCCGAAATGGTCTCGGCCACGATCAGGATCACCCACATCAGGCCCAGCGAAAAGCGCAAGCCCACCAGGATGGACGACATGGCGCCGGGCAACACGATCTGCCGGTACAGCGCCCAGCGCCCCAGGCCGTAGGTGCGGCCCATCTCGATCAGGCCCGGGTCCACATTGCGGATGCCGTGAAAGGTGTTGAGGTAGATCGGGAAGAACACCGACACCGCGATCAGAAACAGCTTGGCCGACTCATCGATGCCAAACCAAAGGATGACCAGCGGGATCAGCGCCAGCGCCGGGATGTTGCGCACCATCTGCAGCGTGGAGTCGAGCAGGGTCTCGGCCCAGCGCACGGAGCCGGTCAACAAGCCCAGCAGCAGGCCCAGGCCGCCGCCGATGGCCAGGCCCAGCAGGGCCCGCCCAGCGCTGACCTTGACGTGGGTCCACAGCTCGCCAGACGCTGTCAGCGTCCAGGCGGCCTTCAGTACATCGAGCGGCGCGGGCAGCACCCGGGTCGAGATCCAGCCCTGGGCCGAGGCGATCTGCCAGCCCACGATCAGGGCCACCGGCACCAGCCAGGGCAGCAGGCGCTGGCCCAGCTGGCGGCTCAGGCGCAGCAGCGCGGCCAGCGCCGGGGCCCCGCTCTGAGCGGCATTCAAGAAGCCCAGGCCGGGCGCGTCGAAGACCTCAGGCACGGGGGTTACGTTCAGTTCACGGACAGGTGACGTCATTTAAAACACCTTTTCAGCTGGCCGAGGCCTGCGGCACATACAGATTGCCCACCACCTCGCCACGCGGCCCGCCCGCCAGCGGGGCGGCCAGCGCGTCGCGCAAGCGTTGTGGCAGCAGCGGGAACACCAGCTCGGCAAAGCGGTAGGCCTCTTCGAGGTGCGGGTAGCCCGACAGCACAAAGTTCTCCAGGCCCAGGGCGGCGTATTCCTGAATGCGATCGGCCACCTGCTGGGGGTTGCCTACCAGGGCCGTTCCGGCACCACCCCGCACCAGGCCCACGCCCGCCCACAGGTTGGGGCTGATCTCCAGCGCGGCCCGGCTGCGGCCTTCGGCAGTGGCCGGGTTCTTGTGCAACTCGGCCATGCGGCGTTGGCCGGCCGAGTCCATGCGGGCGAACACCGCCTGGGCCCGCACCACCGTGGCATCGTCGACGTGGCTGATCAGCGAATCGGCGGCAGCCCAGGCCTCGGCCTCGGTGTCGCGCACGATCACATGCAGGCGGATGCCGAACTTCACTTCGCGGCCATGACGGGCGGCGCGGGCCCGCACATCGGCCACCTTCTTGGCGACCTCGGCCGGAGGCTCGCCCCAAGTCAGGTAGGTGTCGGTCTGCGTGGCGGCCAGTTCGTGGCCGGCCTCGGACGAGCCCCCAAAGTAGATCGGCGGGTAAGGCTTTTGCAAGGGCGGGTACAGCAAACGGGCGCCGTTCACCCGCAAGTGCTTGCCGGCGTAGTCAAAGGTCTCATCACCATGGCTGCGGGTCAGAATCTCACGCCAGATGTGGATGAACTCGGCCGACTGCTCATAGCGCTCAGCATGGTTCAGGTAGACCCCATCGCCTTCGAGTTCGGTCTGATCACCGCCAGTGACCAGGTTGATCAGCAAGCGCCCACCCGAGAGGCGGTCAAACGTGGCAGCCATGCGCGCGGCCAGCGCCGGCTGGTGCAGGCCCGGGCGCACCGCGACCAAAAATTTGAGCCGGCGCGTCACCGGGATCAGGCTGGAGGCGACCACCCAGGGGTCTTCGCAGGAGCGCCCGGTGGGGATCAGCACGCCCTCATAGCCCAGGCTGTCGGCCGCACGGCCCACCTGCTGGATGTAGTCAAGGCTGACCTCACGGGCACCTTTTTGCGTGCCGAGGTAACGTGCGTCGCCATGGGTGGGGATGAACCAGAAAATCTTCATGAAAGAACTCCAGGGGGTGAGTGAAGCAGCGCTCTGCGGCGCCTACCAGGCCAGACCGGGCAAAGGCCAATGCGAGGCCGCGCCGGTGGACCACAGGATCGGGGTCTGCAAGCGCTCGTGGCTGCGCCGGCGCCGACGTGACAACAGGGCTTGCGGGGGGCGCCGGTGCAGCAGGCGTCCGCCCTCCGGCACCGGCGGGGGCAAGCCCCAATCGGCCGCAGTGACACACAACACACGCCAGGCACGGGAAGTGGTATCGGACAGCTCTGCGCTCATGGAAACGCCTTTCAGATCAAGGGTGGGGTCGCCGCGCCCTCACAGATCAACCGGTGCGGCATGCAGCAGGTTGAGCTTGCGCGGGATCAGCTTGAGGTCGAAGAAGGTGTCGGCAATCGACTGCTGCTCGGCCAGGATGTCGCGGGTGACAGGCGCTGCGCCGTAGGCCACGCGGTTCAGGAACAGCTCGGTGATGCTCTTGTCCAGACCCAGCACGGCCGACAACTCCACCGCGGCGGCAGGCTTGTTCTTCGAGATCCATTGCTCGATGGTGTTGATCTCTTCGATCGCGATGCGCAGTACCTCGGCGTGGCGGGTGGCAAAGTCGCGCGAGGTGAAGTAGTAGGCCCGGTTGTTCACCACGCCCTTGGCATCGGCCAGCAGGCGGGCGTCCAGCGTCTTCTGGGCAGCCGCCAGGAAGGGGTCCCAGATCACCCACGCATCGACCGCGCCCTTTTCGAAGGCGGCACGGGCATCGGGCGGCGCCAGAAATACCGACTGCACGTCGCTGTACTTCAGGCCGTGCTTCTCCAGCAGCTTGACCAGGAAGTACTGCACATTCGAGCCTTTGTTGTAGGCCACCCGCTTGCCCTTGAGATCGGCCACGCTGCGGATGGGCGAATCCTTGGGTACCACCACCGCCTCGACGCCCGGTCGCGGCACGGTGGCACCGGCATAGACCAGCGGCGCGCCGGCGGCCTGGGCAAAGATCGGCGGGGCTTCGCCCACGTCGCCGAAATCGATCGATCCCACGTTGAGGGCTTCCAGCTGCACCGGGCCGGCATTGAACTCGGTCCAGGTCACGCTGATACCCAGGGGGGCCAGGCGCTTTTCCAGCGTGCCACGGGCCTTGAGCAACGACAGCCAGCCTTTTTGGTGACCGATGCGGAACACCTTGTCGGCTTTCTGTGCCCAGGACGGCAAGGAGGCGGCAGACCCCGCCAGGGCCAGGGCGGCAGCCAGGGCCTGACGCCGGTGGGCGGAAAAAGACGAGAGGGAGGAACTCATGGGATTTCTTTCAATAGGGGGATTCAGCTCAGACCCGTGACGGGGGCAAGCACGGAGACCTCAGACGCTGCATCGCACCTGGGCAAAGGGGATGGGTTCGAATTCGAAGGGAGCGGCACTGCGCTCATAGGCCTCGGCCAGCAGCAGGCCCACGGCGTCGTCGAGGCGGTCCGAAATCTCGGGGCTGACCTGGTAGGCGCCTTCGGGTGTGACGGTGATCTGGGCGTCGGTGGCGTACACGCCCGGCAGGATGTGGCGCGCCGCGAGTGACTGCAGCACCGGCCGCAGCGTGTAATCGAGCGCCAGCATGTGGTGCGGGCTGCCGCCGGTGGCCAGGGGCAGCACGGTCTTGCCCTTCAGGGCGGTCTGCGGCAGCAGATCCAGAAACACCTTGAGCAAGCCGCTGTAGGCGGCTTTGTAGACGGGCGTGGCCACCACGATGGCCGACGCCTGGGCCACCTGATCGGCCGCTGCGGCGATGCTGGCCTCGGACACATCGGCCAGCAAAAGCGAGCGTGGCGTCAGTTCACGCACCAGCACACTGCCGACCTGGGCACCGCGGCGTTGCAGGCGATGGCCCACGCTGTCGAGCAGGGCCTGGGATCGGGAACGGGCCGACGGGCTGCCGGCGATCAATAAAACAGACATGGGTTCTTTGCGGCGGGGGTTGAAGTTGGGCTCGATTCTGGAAACACCTGCTTCAAACTCAAACGCATAAGAAATCATTTATTTATCTGATTTCTGTTGACTGACACAGCGCAAAACCCCTGTTGGTACAGAACACCCCCACCCTGAGGGGACAGGCATCCGATGGGATAATCGGCGCCGAATCCGGGGTGGCCTCTGGCGCCGCCCCTTCTGCTCCACTGAACCGAACACCGCAACAAGGATCCCCACATGGCACGCATGGTCAACTGCATCAAGCTCGGCAAGGAAGCCGAAGGCCTCGACTTCCCACCCTACCCCGGCGAACTGGGCAAGCGCCTGTGGGAAAGCGTGAGCAAGGAAGCCTGGGCCGCCTGGCTCAAGCAACAGACCATGCTGGTGAACGAAAACCGCCTGAACCTGGCCGATGCGCGCGCCCGCCAGTACCTGGTGCGCCAGATGGAAAGCCATTTCTTCGGCGGCGGCGCCGACGTGGCCCAAGGCTACGTGCCCCCTTCGGCCTGAGGACCTGAACCATTTCCGACCGCTCCCCCCTCCCTCCTGATGACACCCCGGGCTGGCAAGGCCAGCCCCGTTGGGTCGAATTGCAGACCCGCTTTGGCCTGGGCGAGGTTTTTCTGGCCCGCTGGCAAGCCTGGCGACAGGACCCTCGGCGCCCGGCCCACCTGCACGTGGTGGCCATCGAGCCCAGCCCCGTCGATCTGGCAGGCCTGCAGCAACACCTGGCCCGCACCGGCGACAACAGCCCGCAGGCGCAACAGTTGTGCGCCCAATGGTGGGGCCTGGCGCCGGGCTTTCATCGCCTGAGCTTCGAGGAGGGGCAGCTTGAACTGACCCTGTGTGTGGGGCCCCTGCCCGACACGCTGCGCGAATTGCAACTGGAGGCCGACAGCCTCTGCTGGTGCCATCCCTCCCCCACAGCCACCACCGCCCCCACCGGCCCCGAACCCTGGGACGAGGGCCTGCTCAAGGCCCTGGCCAGGCTGTGCCGGCGTGGCACCCGGTTGAGGGCCGACCGAGACACCCCTGAACTGCGCGAGGGGCTCAAGCGGCTGGGCTTTGTGTTGTCCAGCGAGGCCTCGGGCCTGCAAGCGAGCTATCTGCCGGCCTGGGAGCCGCGTCGCTCGCCCCCTCTGGTGGCGCCCTGGCCGCGAGACACGGCACGCGATGCGGTGGTCATCGGTGGTGGCCTGTCGGGCCTGGGCACCGCGCATGCCTTGGCCCGACGCGGCTGGCAGGTGACGGTGCTCGACGCCTGCGCCGAACCCGCTGGCGGGGCTTCGGGCCTGCCGGCAGGCCTGTTCTCGCCCCATGTGTCTCCTGACGACAACCGCATCTCCCGCCTGACCCGCACCGGCCTGCGCATCACCCGGCAAACCGCCCTGCGCCTGCTGGCCGAGCAAGAAGACTGGGCCCCCAGCGGCGTGCTGGAGCACCGGGTGCATGGCAAGGCCGGCCCTCGCGCCGATGCCGATGGCGAAGCCACCGGCAGCGAAGAGGCCAGCGCCGCCCTGAAGCAGGCCGCCGGCCTGCCCCCCGACGCGCCGGCCACCTGGCATCGCCATGCCGGCTGGGTGCGCCCGGCCCGCCTGGTGCAGGCCCTGCTGGCCGCCCCCGTGTCAGGCCGCATCCGCTGGCGGGGGGACAGCCGGGTGGCCCGACTGCAGCACGATGGCGCCACCGGCCTTTGGCAGGCCCTGGATGAGACCGACCGACCGCTGGCCCAAGCCGCCTTGATGGTGGTGGCCGCCGGTCCGGGCAGCCGGGCCCTGGCCGAACCCCAGGTGCCGCTGCAAGCCCTGCGCGGCCAGTTGACCAGCGCCCAGCAAGCCGACAGCGACCGACTGCCCCCGCTGCCGGTGAACGGCCAGGGCAGCCTGATCCCGCACCTGCCGGGCGATGGGGCCCTGAGCTGGCACACGGGCTCGACCTTTGACCGCGGGCACCCCGCGCAAGCTGCGGGCGAGCCCACCCCTTGCAAGCCCGAGGATCACGCCACCAACCTGAGCAAGCTGGCCACGCTGCTGCCGGCCACGGCAGCCAGTCTGGGTGAGCCTGCCGGGCGCCTGCAGGCTTGGGCCGGTATCCGCTGCACCTCGCCTGACCGCCTGCCCCTGGTCGGCCCGGTGGACCCCGGCCGGCGCCCGGGCCTGTGGCTGTGCACCGCCTTGGGCACGCGCGGCCTCACTTGGGGCCTGTTGTGCGGGGAACTGCTGGCCTCCGAGCTGGTGGGCGACCCCCTGCCCGTGCCCTTGTCGCAGGCCCGCGCCCTGCTGGCCAGCCGCCCGGCACCTGGGCGCCAAGCCCCTGCCGGCGACGAATGATCGGGCCCGGTTTCTATATCCAGATCGCGCGTCCAATTCCTCGCCAGGCCGCATGAAATAAGGCGCATAAGCTTATCCGCATAAAGCGCGAACTAAAAAATCGTTTGTGTCCATAAGGGCCCTCACCACAATACCGCCCCATGCAAGAATTGGCTTTCATCGTGGCAGGTTTGGCGGTTGGTCTGGTCGTGGGCCTGACCGGGGTGGGTGGCGGCTCGCTGATGACCCCGATCCTGATTTTTTTCTTCGGCATGAAGCCGCACCTGGCCATCGGCACCGACCTGCTGTTCGCGGCCGGCACCAAGTTCAGCGGGTCGGTCAAGCTGGCCCGCAGCCGCACCATCGACTGGCCGGTGGTGCTGCACATGGCCTACGGCAGCGTGCCGGCCTCGCTGCTCACGCTGTTTTTGCTGGACCACTTTGGCGCCACCAGCCCGGCCGTGCAACACGCCATGACGAGCACGCTGGGTGCCGCCCTGCTGCTGACCGCCGTGGCCACCCTGTACAAGGCCTTGTTCGGCAAGACCCAGGGCAGCCATGCCTCGGGCCCTCAACTGAAAGACCCGGCCCGACCGCTGCACGGTGCCTTGCCGGTGCTGTTCGGCGCGGTCATCGGCTGCTTGGTAACATTGACCTCCGTTGGCGCGGGTGCCATCGGGGTGCTGGTGCTGATGCTGGTCTACCCGGCGCTGCCGCTGCAGCGCATCGTGGCTGCCGACATCGCCCATGCGGTGCCGCTGACCTTGGTGGCCGGCCTGGGCCATGCGGGCCTGGGCACGGTCGACTGGCTGCTGCTGGCCAAGCTGCTGGCGGGCTCCATCCCAGGCATCTGGATCGGCTCGCACCTGAACCACAAATTGCCCGAGCGTTTCATCCGCTCTGTTCTATCGCTGCTGCTGGCCTATGCCGGCAGCAAACTGATCGCCCTCTGAAAATCAAGAAGCAGACCCACGATGTACCAATACACCGACTTCGACAAGCAGTTCGTCCAGCTGCGCGCTGCCCAGCACCGTGACCAGCTCGAACGCTGGCAGGCCGGCAAGCTGGCCGACGAAGAGTTCCGCCCCTTGCGCCTGCAAAACGGCTGGTACGTCCAGCGCTACGCCCCCATGCTGCGGGTGGCTGTGCCTTATGGTGAACTCTCCAGCGCCCAACTGCGCGTACTGGCCAAGATTGCCCGCGAATACGACGAACCCGAAGCCGAGGTGTACGCCGAGGCCCTGAAGATCCAGGGAGCCCTGGGTTCGGCCAAGCTGCCCACCCACTACGCCCACTTCACCACGCGTCAGAACGTCCAGTTCAACTGGATCCCGCTGTCCAAGTCGGCCGACGTGATGGACCTGCTGGCGAGCGTGAACATGCACGGCATCCAGACCAGCGGCAACTGCATCCGCAACATCACCAGCGATGAGCGCGCCGGCATTGCCGTGGACGAGGTGGCCGATCCGCGCGCCTTCGCCGAGATCCTGCGCCAGTGGAGCACGCTGCACCCAGAGTTCGCCTTCCTGCCACGCAAGTTCAAGATCGCCATCATCGGGGCCAGCGAAGACCGCGCCGCCACGGCCTGGCACGACGTGGGCCTGCACGTGATCAAGAACGAAGCCGGCGAGATCGGCTTTCGCGTGCTGGTGGGCGGCGGCATGGGCCGCACCCCGATCCCCGGCACCGTGATCCGCGAGTTCCTGCCCTGGAACCAGATCATGAACTACCTCGAAGCCGTGGTGCGGGTCTACAACCGCTACGGTCGCCGCGACAACATGTACAAGGCCCGCATCAAGATTTTGGTGAAGGCCGAGGGCCAGCGCTATTTCGATGACGTGGAAGCCGAGTTCAAGGCCATCGTCGAGCACGATGGCGGCGCCCACACCATCCCGCAGGCCGAGTACGACCGCGTGGCCGCCTCTTTCGTGCCCCCGAGCCTGGCCGATCGCCCAGTGGTGAGCGCCGAAGCCGTGGACACCCAGTTGCGCCACGCCGCCGATGCCGACCCGATGTTCGCCCGCTGGCTGGCGCGCAACGTGGCCCCGCACAAGAACCCGGCGCTGCGCGCCGTGACCCTGTCCTTCAAGCGCCGCGGCCAGGCCCCGGGCGACGCCGACGCCGACCAGCTCGACACCCTGGCCGGTCTGGTGGACCGTTTCAGCGCCGGCGAGGCCCGCGTCACGCACGACCAGAACGTGCTGCTGCCCTGGGTCTCGGCCAGCGAACTGCATGCGCTGTACACCGCCGCGCGTGCAGCGGGCTTTGCCAGCCCCAATGTGCACCTGCTGACCGACATGATCGCCTGCCCGGGCGGCGACTTCTGCGCCCTGGCCAACGCCCGCTCGATCCCGGTGGCCGAAGCCATCACCGAGCGCTACCAGGACCTGGACGAACTCGACGACCTCGGTGAGATCGACCTGCACATCAGCGGCTGCATCAACTCCTGCGGTCACCACCACACCGGCCACATCGGCATCCTGGGCGTCGACAAGGACGGCAAGGAGTGGTACCAGGTGACCCTGGGCGGCTCGGACGGTTCCGACCTGAGCGGCACGGCCGTGCCCGGCAAGGTGGTGGGGCCTTCGTTCTCGGCCGCCGAAGTCCCGGACGTGGTCGAAGCCGTGCTCAGCACCTACCGCGACCTGCGCGTCAACGGCGAAACCTTCATCGCCACGCTGCGCCGCGTCGGCCATGACCCGTTCAAGCTTGCCGCCAACGCCGCCCGCGCCGTACCGGCCCACGCCCACGTGGCCGCCTGAGCCCCCAACACCTGCGAGTCAGACCATGAAGATCATTGAAGCCAAAGACCACACCAGCGCGGAAGGCCAAGCCGGCGTGCTGGTGCTGGACAACACCGTTGACCCCCAAACCCTGTCGCTGGACGGCGTGACCCGCGTCGATCTGAACTTTCCGAAATTCACCGATGGCCGCGCCTACAGCCAGGCCTACCTGTTGCGCCGTCGCCTGGGTTTCGCCGGCGAAATCCGCGCCACCGGCGATGTGCTGATCGACCAGTTGGTGCAGATGAGCCGCAGCGGCATTGACGTGGCCGTGCTGCGTGCCGGCGTGGACATCGCCGATGCCCAGCGCCAGTTCGACCGCTTCTCGGGCTTCTACCAGGCCGACGCGGTGAACACCCAGCCGCTGTTCGCACGCCAGGCCGCCTGAGCCCAGCGGCATTCACACGCCATCAAAACAAAGCCCCCCGCGACCATGAGTGCCATTTCCCTCTACGCCCACACCGCCTCGAAAGACTTCGAGGCCAAGGTGAAAGCCAGCATCGCGCTGCTGCAGCGCGCCGTGGCCGAGTACACGCCCATCACCCAGGCCTCCAGCCTGGGGGTGGAGGACATGGTGATCACCGAGTTGATGCACCAGGCCGGCGTGCTCACAACCGAAGGCGTCAGCGTCTTTGTGTTGGACACGGGCAAGCTGCATGCCGAAACCCTGGCCCTGATCGGGCAGATCGAGGCGCGCTACGGCAACACCGTTGACGTCTACCGCCCCGACGCCGCTGCTGCAGACGCCTTTGTGGCGGCCAACGGCGAAGACGCCATGTACAAGAGCATCGAACTGCGCAAGGCCTGCTGCGACATCCGCAAGATGGTGCCCCTGGCCCAGGCCCTGGAAGGCAAGAAGGCCTGGATCACCGGCCTGCGCCGCGAGCAATCCAATGCCCGCGCCGAAGTACCCGACATCGACAGCAGCGGCGAGCGTGCCAAGGTCAACCCGCTGGCCAACTGGACGCTGGGCGATGTATGGCGCTTCATCGAGCTGAATGCCGTGCCCTACAACCCGCTGCACGACCAGTTCTTCCCGAGCATCGGCTGCGCCCCCTGCACCCGTGCCGTCACCCTGGGCGAAGACTTCCGCTCGGGCCGCTGGTGGTGGGAGCAGGAATCTGCCAAGGAGTGTGGTCTGCACGTTGCCAAGGATGACGATGCACCGGCCTCCAGCATCATCCCCATCCGCCCGGTGAACGCATGAACACCCGAACCGATCCCCAATTGCTTGAGCCTCAGAACATGACCGTCAACGGCACCCAGAACCTCAGCCACCTCAGCAACGCCCACCTGGACGCGCTGGAAGAAGAGACCATCTTCATCCTGCGCGAGGTGGCCGCCGCCTTCGAACGCCCCGCCCTGCTGTTTTCGGGCGGCAAGGACTCGCTGGTGATGCTCAAATGCGCCGAAAAGGCCTTTGGCGCGGGCCGCATTCCCTACCCGTTGTTGATGATCGACACCGGCCACAACTTCCCCGAGGTGACGGCTTTCCGCGACTTCCGGGCCCAGGAGCTGGGCGCCGAGCTGATCGTGCGCAACGTGGAAGACTCGATGAAGCGCGGCACCGTGCGCCTGGCCCACCCGGGCGAGTCGCGCAACGTGCACCAATCGGTCACCCTGCTGGAAGCGATTGAAGAATTCCGCTTTGACGCCCTGATCGGTGGCGCCCGCCGCGACGAAGAGAAGGCACGCGCCAAGGAACGCATCTTCTCGCACCGCGACAGCTTCGGCCAATGGCAACCCAAGGCCCAGCGCCCCGAACTGTGGACCCTGTTCAACACCCGCCTGGCCCCGGGCGAGCACTTCCGGGTCTTCCCGATCAGCAACTGGACCGAGCTGGACGTGTGGCAGTACATCGACCGTGAGCAGATCGCCCTGCCCTCGCTGTATTACACCCACCAGCGCCCGGTGGTGGACCGCCGTGGCCTGCTGGTGCCGGTGACCGAGCTGACCCCTGCCAAGGACGGCGAAGAGGTGCAGTTGCGCGACGTGCGCTTCCGCACCGTGGGCGACATCACCTGCACCTGCCCGGTGGAGAGCACGGCCGCCACCCCGGCCGACATCGTGATCGAAACCCTGGCCGCCGACGTGAGCGAGCGCGGCGCCACCCGCATGGACGACAAGACCTCTGACGCCTCGATGGAAAAACGCAAGAAGGACGGTTACTTCTGATGAGCACGACTGAATTGAACCCCACCGCCCCCGTGAGCAGCACCGAGCTGCGCCCCGCCCTGCGTTTCATCACCTGCGGCTCGGTCGATGATGGCAAGAGCACCCTGATCGGGCGCCTGCTGGTGGACAGCAAGGCCGTGCTGCAAGACCACCTGGCCGGTGTGCAGCGCCAAGGCGAAACCGACTTGGCCCTGCTGACCGACGGTCTGTCGGCCGAGCGCGAACAAGGCATCACCATCGATGTGGCCTACCGCTACTTCGCCACCGAAAGCCGCAAGTTCATCATTGGCGATGCGCCTGGCCACGAGCAGTACACCCGCAACATGGTGACCGCCGCCAGCAGCGCCGATGCCGCCGTGGTGCTGGTGGATGCCACCAAGCTGGACTGGAAGAACCCTGAGCTCGAACTGCTGGTGCAGACGCGCCGCCACTCGCTGCTGGTGAATCTGCTGCGCGTGACCTCGCTGGTGTTTGCCGTGAACAAGCTCGATGCCGTGGAAGACCCAGCCTTGGCCTTCCAGCACATCAGTGCGGCCCTGCACAAGTTCGCTGCCGCGGCGGGCATCACCGTGCGCGCCACCATCCCGGTGTCGGCCCTCAAGGGTTGGAACGTGGTCGATGCCCAAGCCGACTGGTGCGGCTACCAGGGCCCCAGCCTGCTGCAGTTGCTGGAGCAATTGCCCATCACCCACGCCGACGTCGAGCAGCCGTTTGCCTTCCCGGTGCAGTGGGTCGAAAAGTTCTCGTCCTCGTCCGACACCAGCCAGGGCCGCCGCGTGTTCTGGGGCCGTGTGGCCGCCGGCAGCGTGAAACCCGGCCAGGCCATCACCGTGCTGCCCAGCGGGCAGAGTGCCACGGTGGCCCAGGTGCTGGACCACGCCCGCCGCCCAGGTGACATCGAAGCCGGCCACAGCGCGGGCATCGTGCTGGACCGCGAGGTCGACGTGTCGCGCGGCGACTGGTTGCTGGCTCCAGGCCAGATCGAAGCCCAGCGCAGCCTGAAGGCCACCGTGTCGTGGCTGGACGACGAGCCGCTGGTGCCTGGCCGTGTCTACTGGGCACTGCACGGGCACCGCTGGGTCAAGGCCAAGGTGAGCCGCATCGTGCACAAGCTCGACATCAACACCCTGGCCGAGGAAGACGCCACCGAGTTGCCGCCCAACAGCATCGGGCACATCGAACTGGCGCTGCAAGAGGCCGTGGCCACCCTGCCCTTTGCCCAGGCGCGGGCCCTCGGCTCCCTGATCCTGGTGGACACCGCGAGCAACAAAACCGCGGCTGCGGTGCTCGTGAACGCTTGATCCGACGCAAAAAATAGGCCCTTGACGCCGGCATGTGGGCCCCACATGCCGGCAGGGCTTGTGAAAATCCCTAAAATCCAGGGTTTTTCCGAATGCTGAGCCGATGCGCGGCAGCATCCGGGATGCCCACCCCACCGAACAGAGCCCCTCATGACTCACGTCGTTACCGAAAACTGCATCAAGTGCAAATTCACCGATTGCGTGGATGTGTGCCCCGTGGACTGCTTCCGCGAAGGCCCGAACATGCTCGTCATTGATCCGGACGAGTGCATCGATTGCGCCGTCTGCATCCCGGAATGCCCGGCCAACGCCATCTTTGCAGAAGAAGACACCCCTTCGGATCAGATCGCCTTCATCAAGCTCAACGCCGAACTGGCCCAGGCCGATGGCTGGAAGAGCATCACCAAGCGCAAGCCGGCCTTGCCTGACGCCGACGCCTGGAACAACAAGCCCGGCAAGCTGGCTGACCTGATCCGCTGATCCGGCGGGGCACCTGCCCCACGGAGCCGCCGCAGCCCATGAGCCCTGCCCTCCCCATCGAAACCGATGCCCTGGTGATTGGGGCGGGCCCGGTCGGGCTGTTCCAGGCCTTTCAACTGGGCCTGCAGGGCCTTCGCGCCCAGGTGGTGGACACCCTGCCCGAAGCCGGGGGACAGTGCGTCGCGCTGTACCCCGACAAGCCGATCTACGACATTCCGGGCATCCCGCGCTGCACGGGTCGTGAGCTGGCGGCCCAGTTGCTGGCCCAGTTGCGCCCCTTTGCACCAAGTTTCCATTTCAACCAGGAAGTCTGCAGCCTGCAACGGCAGGTCGACGGCCGCTGGCTGGCCGACACCACCCGGGGCCAGCGCTTTTTGGCCCGCACGGTGTTCGTTGCCGCCGGCGTCGGCGCTTTTGTGCCCCGGACCCTGCGGGTTGAAGGATTGGCGGCCTTTGAAGGTACCCAGGTGCACTACAACCAGACGCCCGACGCCGCCCCCCTGGCGGGACAACGGGTGGTCGTGACGGGGGGCGATGCATCGGCCGTGCAGGCGGCAATCACGCTGGCCGCCGCTGGACAGGCTGGGGCCCCTGGCCCGCGTCAGGTGACGCTGTTGCATCGCAAAGATGTTTTTGACGCTGAACCAGCCCTGCTGCAAACCCTGCAACAGCTGCGTCAGACCGGCCTGCTGCGTGTGCAGCTGGGCCAGCCCATCGGGGTGCAAACCCATGCCACGCCGCAGGGTGAGCGCCTGACAGGGCTGCTGATCGCCACCGATGACGACACCGAGCACACCCTGCCTCTGGACAGTCTGCAGGCCTACCTGGGCCTGTCACCTCGCCTGGGCCCGCTGGCCCAGTGGGGCCTGGCCATGGAGCGCAAGCTGCTGCCCGTCGACCCGGCCACCTTCAGCACGGCCGAGGCCGGGCTGTTTGCGGTGGGCGACATCAACCAATACCCAGGCAAGCGCAAGCTGATTCTGTGCGGCTTCCATGAAGCCACCCTGGCAGCCTTTGCCGCCGTGGCCCTGGTGCACCCCGAGCAGCCGGTGCGCCTGCAATACACCACCACCAGCACCCTGCTGCAACAGCGCCTGGGCGTCACGCACTGACGCGGCCACGCCAGACACCCTGTGGTCCGGGGCCCGGCCCCAGAGGGCACCACGGCATCGGCAGCGCAGATGAACGCACAGCAGATCCAGATTCACGGATCTCATATTTGTTCTTCAGGCGATCTTCCTGTCTCTTTCATCGCGAAAGAGCGCATGAATGTCTCATTTTTTTAAATGCCCCTGACCATCGACGCATTTAATTGTTTATTAAAAACATTTGAACTTGCATAAATTAACAGTTCAAGGGCTTGAATATCCAGCCCAGGCAGGCAGCATAGGCCATTGCCAATGGGTCGCCTGAGTGCCAGCGACTGGGACATTTATTGACAAATCAAGCCAATAAATAGAGGATCGAGCGCTTTACTGACCAAAACCCGCTTCAAGCTCGGCATTCAAGACCCTCTCAATCCAGAATGGAATTTTTCATGCTTCGGTCTTTGAATTTATCTCGACGCCTGTACCTGCTGATTGTCATGTTCACAATCAGTTTTTCCATTTTCGGACTCTGGTCGTTCAAGACACTGCATGAAATCAAAGTGGGCGGGGAGGTCTTTCACCGCATCGGAGAATCAAAAGACCTGGTCTCCGATCTGCTGCCGCCACCGCTTTATATTGTTGAATCGTATCTGCTGTGCTTGCAACTGGAGCGTGCAGCCGATTCAAGCCCCTCTTCGGATCTGGTGCAGCGTTTGAGGTATCTGGAGACCCAGTACCGGCAGCGCCATGCCCATTGGCAGGAACGCCTTGCCGATCTGGGACTGCCCAGCACGATGCTGGACGAGCTGAACTTTGCCGCAGACGCATTTTTTGACGAGGTGTGGCAACACTACCTGCCCAGCCTGGAAAACCACGCCCCTCAGGCCCACAAGGCCTCTCTTGCCAAGCTCAACGCCCTGTATGAGCAACATCGTCATGCCGTGGACATGACGATCCCGGCCGCCGAAGCCCACAGTGCCCGGGAAGAAGAGTGGGTGGCCCAACGTGTCACTTCAGAAACCCTGTGGCTGCTGGGGGTGCTCGCCCTGTCGCTGTTGGCAGCCATCGGTCTGGCCCACCTGATTCGGCGCAGCATTGCCGGCCCACTGGCCAAGGCCGTGGAGGTGGCGCAGCGTGTGGCCGCCGGCGACTGGCAGCCCACCCCCGAATGCCAGGGGTACCACGATGAGCCCGGGCAGCTGCTGACGGCCCTTTACGCCATGGCGGCGAAGCTGCACCAGCAGATGGAGGCTCTGGGCAAATCAGAGGCCCGGTCCCGCCACGCACGCGAGTTGCTGGAAAAGCTGATCGAGTCGGCCGACATCATCGTGGTGGGGGTCGATCCTCAAGGCCACATCACCCTGTTCAACGACGCAGCGGCCCGTGCCAGCGGTTACCAGCGCGGCGAAGTATTGGGTCTGGAGTGGTCCGCCATCCAGGCCCGCCTGAACCCCGAACTGCGCCTGGACGACATCGGGTCCGATCAGCGCAATGCCGTGCAGGAACGCACTTACGACATCACCCACCTCAGTGGCGAGCGGCGGCGCATCATCTGGCGTTTCACCGAACCCTTGCCTCAGGACGTCATGCACGTTGAGGATGGCGATGTGGCTGAGATCTCGTTCGGCATCGACGTCACCGAACAGTTGCAGGCCGAGAAGGCCCTGCGCGACGCCATGGCCGCCGCCGCGGCCGCCCACCGCAGTCGTGACGATTTTCTGGCCGGCATGAGCCACGAGATTCGCACCCCCATGAACGTCATCATGGGCATGACCGGACTGGCCCTGCGCACCGACCTGCCCGAACGGGCCCGTCATCACCTGAACCGCGTGGTGGCCGCTTCGCGCAGTTTGATGCGGGTCATCAATGACGTGCTCGATTTCTCCAGGATCGAGACCGGCAAGCTCTCCTTCGAACACCGCCCCTTTTTGCTGTGCGAGGCGCTGGACACGCTGACCAGCCAGACCGTGCTGGAGGCCGACGAAAAAGGCCTGGGCCTGCGTTTCGAGGTCAGCCCCGAGGTGCCCTCGACCCTGGTGGGTGATCAGATGCGTCTGGGGCAGGTCCTGCTGAACCTGGTGGGCAGCGCCCTGAAATTCACGGAAGAGGGCGAAATCCGAGTTCGCGTCGATTGCCTGGACAAGGACGACACCCAGGCACTGCTGCGTTTCGAGGTGCGCGATACCAGCCTGGGCCTGACACCCGAGCAGATCGCCGGCCTGTTTTCAGCGCTGGTCCAAGTCGACGCTGCACCGGTCCGCTCCCCCTTGGGCACCGGCTTGGGCCTGGCCATCTCGCGCCACCTGATCGAGATCATGCAAGGGCAGGTGTGGGTGGAAAGCGAACCAGGGCAAGGGACTCGGTTTGTCTTCACCTGCAGGCTGGGTGTGCCCAGCGTGGGCAGCCCTCACCTCCCCCCACCGCCCCGGCTGCAGGACCTGCGGGTGCTGATCGCCGACGACGAACCTGGCTCTCGGGAGGTGCTGGTCAGCATCCTCGGCTCCCTGCACCCTCAGGTCCATGCCGTCACCAATGGCCAGCAAGCCTTGGCCGAACTGCAGAACGCCCGGAACCGAGGTGAGCCTTACCACCTGGTGCTCATGGACTGGCAGATGCCCGACATGGACGGACTCGAGACTGTGCGCCGAATGCAGCAATCGGCTGACAAAGGGCCGCCGTTGTCCGTCATCATGGTCACGGCCCACAGCCGAGATGACCTTTTGGAGGCGGCCCGGGGCATGAAGCTGGCCGCGGTCCTGGAGAAGCCGGTCAGTCCAAGATCGGTCCAGGATGCACTGCACCAGGCCTTGCATGAGTTGCAACGGTCTGCAATGCCCTCGCCGCAAGGCGTGGCCTGCCCGCCCACCGAACACCAGCCTCTGCCCTTGGCGGGGCTTCGCGTGCTGGTGGTGGAGGACAACGATGTCAACCAAGAGCTGGCGACCACCCTGCTGACCGAGGCCGGCGCCGTGGTCAGCACGGCCGCCAATGGCCAACAAGCACTGGACCAACTGCATCAAATGCCCTGCGATCTGGTGTTGATGGATTGGAAGATGCCGCAAATGGACGGTCTTGAAGCCACCCGCCGGCTGCGAGCCGACCCCCGTTTTGCTGATCTGCCCATTGTGGCCATGACCTCCAGCGCCTTGCCCAGTGACAAGCAGGCCTGCCTGCGGGCCGGCATGAATGACCACCTGAGCAAACCCATTGACCCCGTCCTGCTGGTCAGCATGGCGGCACGCTGGGGCCGCCATGCGGGCCAAGGCAGACCGGCCGGTGTCGCAAATAGCATGACTGTGCGAAGCCCGCTCAGCCAGGCGCTGCGAAACCTCGTGAGCCCCCTGTGGGCCGAACTTGAAACCCTGCTGTCCGAGCGTGACACCCATGCGGCCAGCCTGGCCCGCCCGATTGCCCATCTGCTGCATGACCACCCCAATGCCAGCGCGTTCAAACGGGTGGCCTCGTTGATCGAGGCCGGCGAATTTGCCAAGGCCTTGAATGAACTGCGCCAGCTCAGCGGCCAGTTGCAATTGCAGGGCTCATGACACCGTCCTCAAGACGGCCAGCAGAGCGGTTCGGCTGGGTTCGGCCCTGGGTCAAGCGTGAGCACCAGGCACGGCAGCACCGGAGTTCAGCTCTGGATCTGCACGCAGAACATCACTGACCCGCTGCTTCCTGGCTGCAGGCCGACTGCCAGGGCGCTGGCCGGCGCATCACTCAGGTCCCATTGCAGGGCACCGGTCCCGCCCGGCGCCGGCTGCTGCGTCAGCTTGCAGGCCTGCAAACCAGAGGGTACCGTGCCGCAGCCAGCCGAACGGTAAACCGTGTAGGCCGGCACCGAGTCAGACAGGCGGATGGACGTCAGCGGCCCGGCCGAGTTGTTGCTGTACACCACCTGGTACTCGACGTACTGGCCTGGCTGCGCCTGGTTCACCGTGGCAAAGGGCTGGGTGTCGGCCGCCGTGCTCGGGCAACTGGCCACGCGCCGAACCTGCTTGAGCAGGCTCAACGTTCCCCCCTGGGCCGTGCCGATCGTGCTCACATCCAAGCGGCTGAGCCGGTTCACCAGGGCGCCCCAAACCGGCGCCGGCTGGTAGGTCTCCAGGGCCTGCAGCGTGCTGAGGTTGCGCGCCCCCACCCCCAGACCCGCCGGGCTGTTGACCTTGAGCAGCAGGCAAAGCTGCTGCCCCGCCTGCACACTGACGGCCCCGGCCAGCACCGAATCGCCCGCATCGAGCCGACCGTTGCAATTGCTGTCGCTGTAGATCAGGCTGCTCCAGCGGTCAGTGCTGTCGCTGGGTTGATCGCTGCTGGAGAACGCCACACTGGCCGTGCTGCCCGCCACATAGTGATGGGCATAGAACACACTCTGCCCCGGCACCAGTTGCTGGGCGCCCTCGCCCAGCAACTGGCTCATGGCCACCTCACCGAACAGCACACCGCTGTAGCTGGTGCTCGCCACCAACGTGAAACGCAAGGTCTGGGTCGCTGGGTTGTAGCTGCCCCCCGTGTTACCCACCTGAGCGCTGACACTCACATAGCCTGCCGGCAGCGTCTGTGTCACACACACCGGGCCCGCTGGCGCCGCACTGGTGCCGAGGGCGAACAGGCCAGCCCCGTCGGTGATGGCACTGGCATACACGGTCTTGCCGCAGTCTGTGAGTTGCAACACCACACCGCTTTGGCCGGCCTCGTTGCCGTTTTGCACACCATCGTGCGCCACGCCGCCCGTCCCTACCCCGTTGTCCAGCAGCACTTGGCCACTGAGGATGAAGCCCCCGTAACTGTTGGTCACCGTGCAAACCAGTGCGGCGCCGCTGCGCACCACGCTGGCGGGCAGTTCGAAGGTGTTGCCGCTGCTGATGGATGGGTTGATCACACTGGCCGGATTCCCCGAACTGGCCGCATTCTGGTCTAGGCAGCTCACGCTGCTCAACGACCAACCCGCCGGGCTGGTCAGGGTCAGTCGAGTGGCCACACCGGTTTGTGCCAGCGCCTGGGCTGCTCCCGTGACAGGTGTGCCTGCGGTGGCCACACTCAGGCTTTGGCTCGCCCAGCCATTGTTGCCTGTGAAGGTCACCGTGCCCGGCACACTGCTGTTGAGTTGCAACTGCAGCAGCAACAGGGGCCCCTGCACCGTGAGTGCCGGGGTCACCGCGCAACCCGCCGGCACGGCATTGGCGGTGCAACTGGCCGGATTCTGGACAGCATTGGCCCCGCTAGGATCAAGCATGGCCCTGTTGATCAGGCTTTGGCCTGCAGCCGCCAGGGTTGGCTTGACATCGATGCGGAAGTTGGCATTACCACCGACGGACGCCAACCCGGTGTTCAGCGCCCCGCTGGCCGCGCAACTCACCGCACTCGGGGTGACGGTCCCCGTGCTGGCAGGCGAGGCGGTGTTGAATTGAAAGTTCGGCGGCAACTGGTCGTACACCACCAGGTTGTTCACGGTGGGCCGACTGCCCGCCCCATTGCTGAGCAACAGCGAATAGACCGCTGGCAAGCCCACGATCAGGCGACCGGGATTGGTCTTGCTCAAACTCAAAGGAGGCGCAGTGACCGTGTGAGCCAACACCGCGCACCCAGCAGGGTTGTTGGTCGCCGTGCAAGCCACTGGGTTCTGGGCGGCGTTCTGGCTGCTGGGATCGATTTGGGCCTTGTTGGTCACGGCCTGGCCGATCAACACTTCCGCCGGCGTGACCTGCAAATCAATTTGCACATTGCCCCCTGCGGGAACCCCTCCTGGTGGCAGTTGCACCGAGCAGGCCAGCAACAGGCCCGTGTCCAGGCTCGTGCCGTTGAGCACCGTGCACACCGGTGCGCTCAGCAGGTTCACCGTGCCGCCGGGGTTTGCCACCGCCCCGGCGTAGGCCATCTTGGGGGGCAGTTGCTCGTAAAAAGTCAGCGTCGGATTGCTGCCGCCGGTACCGCTGTTGCTGATGGTCAACGTGTAAACCCCTCGAACACCGCCCATCAAGCCGGTCGTGGCCTTGCTCATGCTGAGCAGCGATGGCAACGGTGTGATTGCCCAGGCCCCAGCCTGGCCAGCGTTGGCACCGGCGGCCAGCGCCGGAGCGCCATAAAACTGCCCACTGGCCGTGCTGTAGCACGAGGCTCCGGCAGACGATTGAGTGCCCTCGGCTGTGCGATCCCGGTGCCCCGTCCCGCCAAGACCCGCCACCGCCCCGGACCCTCCGCCACCGCCGCCACCGCCATCCAGAGTGCTTCCGAGGGATTGCCCCGCGGTGCCGGGGAGGATGGAACAACTGGCCGCAGTGGCCAAAGCCGGGGCACTGCCAGCGCCGCCGACCCACGCCGTGCTCAGGTAAGCCGCTCCCTGCGCACCGCCGCCCCCACCGGCGACCAGCACAGTGGGACCGGCCGGCGAAGCCAGGGTCAGGCTGGAAGCCCCGCCGCCACCGCCGCCACCGCCAGACGTCCCGACACCACCGCCCGTTCCGCCAGCCCCAGCAGCGACCCCCACGCCCACCCAGCCGCCAACACCGCCGGCCCCGCCCGCCGCCACCAGGCTGGACGAAGCCCCGACACTGCCGGCACCACCGACCACGCCCGAAAAGACCTGCCCGGGCATCACGTTGATGAGCGCTGTGACTTTGCCGCCAACCCCACCCGAAACCCCCAGCGTGGTCCCGTCATTTCCCCCGGCGCCGCCGCCCCCCCCCGTCAAAGAGGCACTGATCTGGTAGATGCCCGCCGGCACCGTGTACTGGAAAGTAGATGACGGTGCTGGCGTCGGAGGCGCTGTGCCCGCAGACACGGTGGCTGGCACGGTGATGGCACAACCTTTGGGGTTGCCATTGGCCACGCAATAGCTTGTCGGGTTGAGCACGGCATTGGCGCCCGATGAATCGGCTGCAGCCGTGTTTTTAAGGGCCTGCCCCAAGGCCACAGCCTGCGGCGTGACGGTCACTTTGAATGTGCTGCCGGCTTTGGCCGCGATGCTGCCACTGACCGTGCACTTCAGCAGCTGACCCGTGCTGACTTGGCCGGCGATCACGGCGCAGGCCGCATTGCTGGCCGAAACATAGGCCACGTTGGGCGGCAACTGGTCATACACATCCACCGTGGCACCCGAAGCACCTGGTCCGTCGTTCATGACGTCGATCTGGTACTGGACAGGCACCCCGACCTGCAAGGCGCTGAAAAGGTTTTTGCCCAACCACAGGCTGGGAGCCGAGGGGGTCGGTTGACTCAGAATCGGGATGCTGGTGGAGCCGTCGGCCGTGCCGACCACCTTCACCACGTCGTTGTAGGTCAGCACATCGCCAGCCCCCAACAAGCCCAGTAGGTAGCTGGCCTCAGGCAAATAGCCGGTCGAAATCGTGGTTCCGGCAGGTGGCTTGCCGATGCCCCCCACCACGGCCTCCACACTGAAGTGAATCACCCCCTGTGACACGTTGAAGCTGTACACCGGCGGAACCTGGCCGGTTGAAATGCTGACACCCAACGGGCTGGCCGCATTGCCGACAAATGACCGGATCGAGGCCCCATTGCCTGTGACCTTGAAGTTGATGTACGGCGTGGAAGTGGCCCACAAGCCGTCGGCACCGGTCACGGGCCACTGATTGGTGAAAGCCCCCACCAATCCGATGTTGAAGATCCCCGTGTCATTGGTCGTGTTGCAGGCATAGACCGAATTGGAGACCGCGACATCAGCGGTGGCGACCACCCCCAAAGACTGCCCCACCACGGCATTGTCAGGAATCGAAAGGCCGGTGTTTGTCAACCGCCAGCCTACCGAATCGAAGGCCCCGCACCCGCCCGCCGTCGTTCGGCTTGCCCAAGCACTGGTCGATCCGAATACAAAACCCAGTGCGACGAGTAAAAGCCCGCCATAGTTGTTTTTCATTCCATGCTCCGCGCGCATCGACATCTTGAAATCAAGCGCAAGTCGTCCTCGACACCCGGCGGTCACGATACCCGGGCGGTCATGCGGAACCGGCATATGGCGCTAGGAAGCCCGAGTCACGAGCCGAACGGCGACGATAGGAGGTTGGGTGGATCTGCAGAGACCCCACTCGGCAGCTCAAGCCTTGTCGCGGAGGCACACGGTGGAGCCATGAGAGCCCCCCGGAACCCGGTCAAGGCGGGCCCGGCGAGAACACCCCAAAAATGACGCTGAGCGGCATCCGTCTGACCACGAATGCCAAGGCGAGGTGTGCCAACGCCCGCAGGGAGCCAGGCCCCCATCCAATGGCCCCTGCGACGGGAGAAGACCCGGCGGCGTCACGCCGGCCTGAGGCTTGATTGGCAGGGTCTTCAGCGTTGGATCTGCACGCAAAAGACCACCGCACCACTGGCACCGGGCTGCAGGCCCACCGCGGCGGCTGTGGTTGGAGCGTCGGTCAGCTCCCACAACAGGCCGCCTGTGCCGCCGACGGCGGGCTGCTGGAGCAGGTTGCAACTCTGCAGGCCAGAGGGCACCGTGCCGCAGCCAGCCGAACGGTAAACCGTGTAGGCCGGCACCGAGTCAGACAGGCGGATGGACGTCAGCGGCCCGGCCGAGTTGTTGCTGTACACCACCTGGTACTCGACGTACTGGCCTGGCTGCGCCTGGTTCACCGTGGCAAAGGGCTGGGTGTCGGCCGCCGTGCTCGGGCAACTGGCCACGCGCCGAACCTGCTTGAGCAGGCTCAACGTTCCCCCCTGGGCCGTGCCGATCGTGCTCACATCCAAGCGGCTGAGCCGGTTCACCAGGGCGCCCCAAACCGGCGCCGGCTGGTAGGTCTCCAGGGCCTGCAGCGTGCTGAGGTTGCGCGCCCCCACCCCCAGACCCGCCGGGCTGTTGACCTTGAGCAGCAGGCAAAGCTGCTGCCCCGCCTGCACACTGACGGCCCCGGCCAGCACCGAATCGCCCGCATCGAGCCGACCGTTGCAATTGCTGTCGCTGTAGATCAGGCTGCTCCAGCGGTCAGTGCTGTCGCTGGGTTGATCGCTGCTGGAGAACGCCACACTGGCCGTGCTGCCCGCCACATAGTGATGGGCATAGAACACACTCTGCCCCGGCACCAGTTGCTGGGCGCCCTCGCCCAGCAACTGGCTCATGGCCACCTCACCGAACAGCACACCGCTGTAGCTGGTGCTCGCCACCAACGTGAAACGCAAGGTCTGGGTCGCTGGGTTGTAGCTGCCCCCCGTGTTACCCACCTGAGCGCTGACACTCACATAGCCTGCCGGCAGCGTCTGTGTCACACACACCGGGCCCGCTGGCGCCGCACTGGTGCCGAGGGCGAACAGGCCAGCCCCGTCGGTGATGGCACTGGCATACACGGTCTTGCCGCAGTCTGTGAGTTGCAACACCACACCGCTTTGGCCGGCCTCGTTGCCGTTTTGCACACCATCGTGCGCCACGCCGCCCGTCCCTACCCCGTTGTCCAGCAGCACTTGGCCACTGAGGATGAAGCCCCCGTAACTGTTGGTCACCGTGCAAACCAGTGCGGCGCCGCTGCGCACCACGCTGGCGGGCAGTTCGAAGGTGTTGCCGCTGCTGATGGATGGGTTGATCACACTGGCCGGATTCCCCGAACTGGCCGCATTCTGGTCTAGGCAGCTCACGCTGCTCAACGACCAACCCGCCGGGCTGGTCAGGGTCAGTCGAGTGGCCACACCGGTTTGTGCCAGCGCCTGGGCTGCTCCCGTGACAGGTGTGCCTGCGGTGGCCACACTCAGGCTTTGGCTCGCCCAGCCATTGTTGCCTGTGAAGGTCACCGTGCCCGGCACACTGCTGTTGAGTTGCAACTGCAGCAGCAACAGGGGCCCCTGCACCGTGAGTGCCGGGGTCACCGCGCAACCCGCCGGCACGGCATTGGCGGTGCAACTGGCCGGATTCTGGACAGCATTGGCCCCGCTAGGATCAAGCATGGCCCTGTTGATCAGGCTTTGGCCTGCAGCCGCCAGGGTTGGCTTGACATCGATGCGGAAGTTGGCATTACCACCGACGGACGCCAACCCGGCGGGCAGCGTGACCGTGCAAGTCAGCAGTTGGCCGGTGTCCACGCTGCCGCTGGCGCTGCAACTGACTCCGGTGGGCACCACAGAGCCACCACTGGCCGGTGCTGCCCCCACGTAGGCCAGGTTGGGGGGAAGCTGGTCATAGACCTTGATGGTGGTGGGACTGGCCGCACTGTTGAGGTTGAGCAAGCTCAGGGCATAGGACGAAGTCTGATTTGCAATCAACAACGGTGGATTGGTCTTGCTGAGCACCAAGCCGCTCGGATTGGTGTACAGAACCGAGCAAAGCAAACGGGCACCAGGGGCGATATAGGCCGCAGCAATCTGAAACTCGATGTTGGGCGTCCCGGCGCCTGGATAGGGATAGAGACCCAATTGGGTGATGGCCGAAGCCGGCAGCACGCTCGGGTTGCCGCTGTTGGCCGCATTGAGGTCGGTGCAGCTGTAAACCCCCGTGTAGCCCAGGTAGTTGGCTTCACTGTTGGGGTAAGGCTTTGACCGGGCGTTCACAGCCACCTGGGTCAGCGTGTAAACGTTGGCCAACACCACGTCGATGCTGGCTGCCGACTGCCAAGGATCACCCGTCTTGGTCAGGGCCTGCCCGTTCATGTTGCCTGTCGTTGCTGTGCCATAGCCATTGGCATTGGCCGATCCAGGGATCATCCAGGTACCTGACCAATTGGCCCCTGTGGAGGTCGATGGCGGGCCCGGCGGACTCTTGTACGCCGCATACCAGCTCAAGGTACTGCGCTGGGCCAGCGTCAGGGTGCAATTGATCAGGCGATCAGCCCCGGTGGCTGCGCTGTCGAAACTGAAGCTTCGGTCACCGACGTTGAAGGTGGCGACACCCGTGGCAGGATTGCCCTGCGTGTCGGTGATGGTGCAACTGCCGCCCTGCACCAGGCTGGCGGTGCTGACCACGATGCGTGCCCCCAAGCCCGCGCTCAAAGCTTGTGCAGGTGTGCTGCCCAGGCTTTGCGCCGGGGTTCCCAGTGCGCCACCCGAGGTAGCGCCGGTGGTGACATTGGCATTGACCCAGCCAGCCCCCCCGCTGCTGCCTCCCGTGGCGCTGCCGCTGCCAGCGGGGTTGTTGAAGCTGGCACTCAGACCGTCGCCGCCCTGGCCCACCACCGAAAAGCTGACAAAAGGTTTGAGTGAGCCAATCGACAAGGCAGGCGCCACGGCACACCCCGCCATCGGCACGCCGTCGGCGGTACAACTTGCTGGGGTTTGGACCGCATTGGCCCCCGAGGCATCGACTGCCGCCTTGTTGATGCTTGACGGCGCAGGGGCCTGGGGCGTGACGTTGAGCTTGATACCCACCTGCCCGCCGTTGGCCAGGATGCCGCCTGCGGGGGGGTACAAGTTACAGGTCACCAACTGCCCGGCCGCGACCGTGCCCGACGCCGAACAACTGCTGGAGGCCGTCAGCGTGAGGCCGCCAGGAGGGGTGAACACAGTCATGCCGGTGTACTGGACGTTGGGCGGCAACTGATCAAACACCACGACATAGGGCGTACTGGTCGCTGCCGTGCCCTTGTTGCTGAGCACCAAGGTGTAGCTGCCTGAAGCTCCAACCTGCAGGCTTGACGGGTTGCTCTTGCTCAAATTCAGGAAAGCGCTGCCCAGTGTGATGCTGCAGCTCAGCGCGTTGCCCAAGGCGGTGGCCTTGGCATCCAGGCTCAGGCTGGTGGCCGTGAAGCTGACACTCCCCCCCGCCAGACCCGTGCAAGTGACGCCGCTGATGGTCTGGCCACTGACACTGCTGCTCAGGTTGAGCGTGGTGACGGCGGAAGCCGTCAGCGCCTGCGTCTCGCCCACCACAGGCGTGCCTGCCGTGCTGATCGTCAAGGCCTGCGTAGCCCAGCCATTGTTCCCGCTGAAGGTGTAGGTACCAGGCTGGCTGCCCTGAAGGGTCAGCCCCAGGCTTCGCCCGCCCACCGTCAGCGTGCCGGTGACGGCACAGCCTTGGGGGTTGCCATCGCCGATGCAGGAGCTCGGGCTGAGGGAGGGGCCCGAGCCTGTGGGATTGGTGACGGCCACATTGCGCAGCGCCAGCCCGTTCGCCGTTGCGGTGGGTCGCACGACGATCTCGAAGGACATGATGCCACCGTAAGGCACCGGTGGCAGTCGGGTGGCCTGACAGGTCAGCAACAAGCCAGTGCTCAGGGCACCCGAAGGGGTGCACCTGGTGTCGGAAAACCCGGCGCCGGCCACCGGTCGGGCCGTGATGTACTCGACATTGGGAGGCAGTTGGTCGACCACATACAGCACGGGGTCCATCAAGGTCGGGATGGTGGAGGTGGCCACATTGAGGGTGTAGGTGGCCGCGACACCGGGCACCAACTGAGGCGGGTTGGTCTTCCTCAGGCTCAAGCCCCTGGGGCCGTAGATCATCTTGCACAGAATCTTGGCCCCGGGCAGGATGTACGTGCCCGGCACCGTGAAATTGGCCTGCGGCCAGGTGAAGGGCAGGCTCCAGCTGCCACTGGGGTTGCCACTGATGCTGGCGGCCGTGTCAGTACAAACAACCTCCTGGATGCCCCAACTGCTGTCAAAGCTGCCGCCCACAAAAGTGCTGGTCGCCCCGCCGAAGGTCCCCTTGCCGTTGTAGCCCCCCATCTGGGTGTCTGTGTACAGATTGGTCAAAGGGGTGTACGCGGAGGTGTAGCCCGAGGGCGGGACACTGATCGGCCCCATGCTGGTGAGCCCGTTCGGGCTGCTGGGCCCTGCAGTGGTTGCAAAGACGTAGGGCACCCCATTGTCGGGCAACATGGTGATGTTCCAGGCCAAGGAAGCCGGCGCCGGTGCGGCACGGGCCACAGGGCTCATGCCCCACAGGGTGAACATCCACAGCAACAAGCCGAAAATTCGAATAGTCATCAAATCCTCACGCTGAAGTTAGCATTGAGTACATAGTCATGCAGAGCGCACCAGGGGGCGCGTTCTGCGCGAGCACCGTTCCAACTCACGGCGCAACGCCTGTGCGGAGAGCACGCGGTGAAATCGTGTTCTCATCAAACTTGAAGCGCATGCGCATGTAGGGCCCCTTGCTGGTGAACGAAGACCCACCGAGATCGGGGTCCTTCAAACCACGGAAGTTGTAGCCCGCCGACATCCACAGGTTGGGCATCAACTGATAACCGCCCTCGGCCCCCAACACCAACTCCCGCGACCCGCCCCTCGTGACGGCCAGGCCCGCCTGGGCGCCGACATCCCATTCCGAGGTGATGTCGTAGGTGACCCGCCCCATCACCAACTGGGTCAGCGCACTGCTGCGCAGGGTGTCAGAACGCAGGGAACCCCACTTGATGGCATAACGGGCGCTGGCCAGCAAAGACCGGTTGGCCTGCCAGTTGGCCTGCGCACTGACGATGTGCGCCGCCAGATCGGTGACGCCAGGCACTATCAGTGAGGCATTGCCGTTGTCGTTGCGCTGCAGTCGATGCTCGTAGCGGGCGATCGCATTCCATTCGTCCTGTTCTACCGGACGGTAGGCAAAGCCAATTTGTTGGCGCTGCAGCAGCGCGCTGGTTCCCGAAGGCGTTCGACTGCGCGTGTCGCTGACGATGGAGCGCGCCAGCAGGCTCCAGTCTCGGTCGATCTTGAGGGCCACACCCAGGGTATTGAGAAAGCCGTTTGAATCGGTGCCATGGCGCAGCTCCAGGGTGCCTGTGGCGCGCAAGGTGTCTTCGAGTGCGTACTCCAAGCCGCCCGTCAATGCGGTGGACGCCTGGCCTGCCACGCCGCCCAGGGCGCCGGTGTGCTCGATGCCGCCCGTGCCACGCAGGTGCTCGGTGAGCTTGAGGGTCTGACGCAAACCCATCGCCGCCTGCGCCCCTCGGCCGTCGATGGTATCCACCATGCGGTATTCGTTGAACAGGCGCCCGCCCTCGCTGTACTGGCTTTCGAAACCGATCAGGCCCACATTGTTCTGTTGACTGGAGTTGGCGTCGTAAGGACTGTTGTACAGGCTGGAGATCAGTGCATAACGTCCATAGACGCGGGTCTTCTCGGTCAGGCGGTAATTGCCCCCTACCGCGAGCGCACGCCGCTGCGACTCATTGAGGCCTTGTTCGGCCTCGACAAAGACCTCGGCCTCCGGTACGTCGGGCACCTTGCTGGTCAAACGCCCCCGCACGCTGGTAAAGCCCAGGTTGCTGGCCGAAACGCCTGTTTGCGACATGGAAGGCCCGTTGGCCGACGAAACCGTTCCATAGTTGAACGCCCCGGCACCTTGGCCCGACTGCTGACCCGTGCGCAGGCCCAGCTCACCCACCACCATGTCACTGAGGCGTTCCTGCACGCTGACCGCCGCGCCCCGCATATTGGCCGCGGCACCGGCCACATCACTGGCACTGTAGAGTGCTTCGGCACGCAGTTTGGTGCTGGGGCTGAGGCTGTGCTCCAGCTTCAGGTTGCCCAGGGTCTGGCCTGGTGCTGTGGTGGCATTGGGGTTGTCAAAAAATTCACTGGTCTTGGTCAACTGGACCTGCACGCGGGTCTGCTCGTCGTCGCGGCGCAGTTCCAGGCGGGCCGCGTTGCCACTGCCTTTCAGGTCAGACTCGGTCTGCACCAGCTCAGCGGACGCCGTGGCTTTCTCTCCCAACCGGGCCAGCGCGGTGGCTGCGATCAGTTTTCGCCCTCCGTTGGGGTTGTTGTCGATGCCGGCCACGGCTCCCAGCTGAAGCGCGTCATTGACTTTGCGCTGAGCGTCCACGCCGGCCACCCAGAATGGCGTGCCGCCGGCATCAACGGTGTAGCTGACGCGGATGGATTGTGGATTCAGCTCTGGGTCGAGCGAACTCACCGGGGCCTTGAGCAGCAGGGTCTTGCTGATGGGCTCGATGGTGTAGTCGACAAAGCGGGTCAGCGCGGTGGTCTTGAGCACCGTTTGCGGCTGACTGCGGTCCCGCACAAGCACTTCCACCGATTCGCTGTTGGCCACCATGTCGCCCAGACCGGGCAGGCTGAAGGGACCCGAGGTACCGTTGGCGGGAAACTCCTGGATCTGCTGTGTCAGCGTGTCACGACTGGCATAAGTGTCGACCCGCGTCGCGGCGTCCTCGTAGTGATGGCGCACGCCGCTGACAGCCCGGTTGATCTGGCTGAGTTGGCGCACCTCAGGCGAGGAGGCCGTGACGAAATCACCATACAGCAGGAAGGATCGGTTCTTGTCGATGCGCACATACAGTTTGCCCACGCTTTGGGCATCGAAGGTCTTGACTGACGAGTCACCGTACACCGGGTAGAACTGATCGGGCTGGATGTCGCGGAACATCTGCACGTTTTTCTGCTTGTCCGAGTCATAGGCTGTGGTCAACAGGTAGTCGCCACGGATCGCCCCCTTGAAGAAGAACGCCGTGCGGGCTGCCGCATGCAGATCACCCGATTGGGTGGAGAAGCTGTTGAGCTCTGACTCAAAGGCTCCACGGGCCGCGCCCCCCAGGTTGATGGCACCCCGACCGCTGAGGTCGATCACGCCTTCCACCACCCCGATACCGGTCAGGGGACGCAAGTCGGGCAGGTAGACCAAACGGGCGCTGGCCGAGACCAGGTTCGAATTCAGGCTGATGCGGCCATCGCCAGGGGCGGTGGGCGGCAACAGGTCGAACTCGCCCTGGCCACCTTCCACCACCACCTGAACACCCGCCTCAGCGGGGTTCAGATCCTTGACGTTCCAGCGTCCTGCCGAGGTGTCCAGGTTCAACACGGTACGGGCCTGCACGGGCACGCCGGCAGCATCGACCAGGCGCACCTGGACCTTGATGGGGGTCTTGCCATCGGCCTGAGCGGTTTCGGGCACTTTCAGAAGCAGACGCGCCAGAGGCCCCGGGGCTGTGACGTTCATCGTGACACGCTCACGCGGATTGCCAAAGGTATCGAGCAACTCCGCTTCGAGTTGATTGCGGCCCGGCTTCAGCTGGACAGCCACGAACTCAAGAGCCCGCAACGCCTTGGCCTCCAGCACCACGCGCTTGCCAACGCGGCTGTCCGGCACAGACTCTCCGTTGACCTTGAGGCTGATGCTGCCCTGCACAGCCCCTTTCACACGCAGGTTGACCTGGCGCGTCGACAACACATCCCCCTCTTTCAGGCCCAAGAAGGCGAGCGCGTTGTCCTGGTCCACCAAGACCTCCTCCAGACTTGGCTCAGCCGGTTGCTTGGCGGCGGTTGCGTCGACGGCAGAGGAGTCCTCGGGGACCACCACCACCCCAGCCACAGCCCGCTCATCGTCGGGCGGGAACGGCGAGGTGAACGCCTGCGCCTGCTGCGTGGCCAAAGCGGCCCCAGAAGCTGACGAACCAGCCCCGGGCAGGTCGATCAAGGGACGCGGCGCGACGCTGTTGGCACGCATGGCGCCATCGCTGCCAAACTCACCGCTGGCCGGCAACGCCCGAGGTTCGGCGCGCGGCATAGGCTGTGCTTTGGGATCGAGGCGGGCCCGCAGGCGGGCTCCGGCGTCGCCCTCACGGACGGGCTGAGCCTCGATGAGTCGGCGCCGCTCTGCCACCTCGGCCAGCAGTTCGGGGGCCTCGCAGTTGTCAACCGCGAAATTGGCTTTATGCCACTCACCCTTCTTGAGATCCAGGAACTGGCTGTCGCCGACACCCGCGTGGCGGTTGGAGAGCACAGACAGGTGTGCGCCCTGGGGCAATGTGGTGGCATCGATCTTGAGGGCATGGGTCACCGGTCGCAAGCCATACAGGCTCCACTTGCCCTCGATGTCGGTGATCACACTGGTGCCATCCTCGATCATCAGGCGCACCCCCGGTATGCCCAGTTCACCTTCAGACTGGATGCCATCGCGGTTGCAGTCCAGGAAGACCTTGCCGAAAGCAAAAGCGTCGTCGGCAAACACACCGCCGCTCACCCGGACGCGCCAGGTGGCCAGGTTGGACAGGCTGCCATTGGCTGTAGCCTGGGCCTGATTGATGGCTACGCCGCTGCTGGGCACCCCGGCACCAATTCGAACGCGGTAGCGCACGGCCCACTGGCCCTGCGGAGGCAGTTCAAGGCCAGGCGCGCTGAAAATCAAGGCTGCGCCACGTGCAGGTTCGGCCAACGGCGCCCACACGGGCTCTCCTGCACTGGACGACAGCAACGCGGCGCGAGCCGACCCGGGTACATAGGTGAAGCCAGGCGGTAACTGATCCCGCACAGAAACCGTCTTCAGAGGGGCAGCACCGTTGTTCTGCAGCACCAGGGTGTAATCCAGTTGATCGCCGATCTCGGCCTGCGCGGTTGAGCCCTCTTTGCGCAGGGTGAAGCTGGTCACGCTGGGGGTGACCGCCTGCAAAATCAGGTCGACACTGGAATAGGCCCATGCGAGCACATTGGCGCTGCCAGCCCGGCTGGCCTGAGCCCTTGCGACCGTGCCACCCGCCCAGGCCCAGGCCTTGTTGCTGACCAGCGCACCGGTGGTGACAAACTCAGGCTTCAGCGTGAGTTCGACCGTGATGCTGATGGCATCGCTTTGGCCGGGCGCGAGGCCCTGTGTGCCGTTGAGCAAGTCCAGCGTGCTTGAACTTGGGAAATCCAATGGTGCCGCGCTTCCGCAATCTCCCACCCCACGACCTGTGTAGGCCGCAGACGGCGTCAGGACCCCGGTTTTGGACAAGGGGGCGGAAAGCAGGCGCCACGAGGCCACCGCGCCTTCCGCTTGGCCAGTCAGGAACGTGCAGTCCAGGTTGTCAATGAGGTGCAGCGCGGGGGCGATGGCGCCACCGATGTTGCTGACACTGAGGGTGTAGTCCACCTCATAGACCCCTGCCGTGGCGGTGGGGCGCGGGCTGCTGACACTTTTGAGCAAGGCCAGTGCCGGCAACTGGGTGGGTACGGGCGTGGGCGAGCCATCGTTCGTGGGGTCTCCGTCGCCATTGACGTCCGGGTTGAAGCCGTCGACTGAATCATCACACACCGTGGTCGGCGGAGGCCCCACGGTCTGTGCACAGGCCCGGGCGCTGTTGTAAAGCAGGCCCTGACGGCCGCTGAGGTTGTACCGCACATCAAAGCGCAGGGTGAACTCGGCCCCACGCGGCAGACTCACCTCCCCTTGCAAAAGGTTGCTGGCAGCGGTCTGGCCGGTGAAGCCTTGATTGAGCGAGCTGGCGTTGATCGGGGCCGTGGTGAACAGCAGCACCAGGCTGTTGGGCAAGACCGTGTATTGGCCGACACCCGGTACGGCATTGGGCGTGTAGCTGCCCAGTTGACTGGCCCCACTGCCTTCGATTTGATCCAGCAGGACGACCTTGGACAGGGTGTCCTGAGCGTAACTGCGCACCCGCAAGGTGAAGGACACGGTGGCCGTGCCATCCGGTGTGCCCGAGGCATCCAGATTGACGATGGGCTGGCTGGCCTGCTTGGCCACGCCAATGCGGTCGGTGTCGAAGGGAACCTGAACGTACACCTCGTTGGAAGGCTTGAGCAAGGGAAGCGTGTCAATCGACAGCAGGACCCCTGCGATGTTGGGAATCAAGGTGCCCGGGGGCGCCACGGCCGCCCAGGCACCGCAGGCCAACAGCGACGCCAGAAGCAGGGCCTGCGTCCCACGGACACAAACCGCTCGAAACAAGATGCTCAACAAACGCCACATGGCAGGTGATTCCGATGGAGGTGCACCGGGGCGGGGTCTGACCCAGCCCCCTGCGCAACAAGGGAGGCGACACCGCACCAACCCGAGCGCCCGAGGCGGGTTGCAGCAGATGCGATGTCACGAAATTGGGGGACAGGACAGATCAGGGATCTTCCCGTCGGATGGAGGCCGGACCGGCCCCAAGTTGGAGGCCCCCGGCGCCGTCGGCGCTGGGGGCTGGATGAACACTTACTGGTTCAATTGCACGGCAAAGGTCAGCGTCATGATGCCCCCCGGGCCCATGGTCGTCGCACCGCCGCAAATCACACCCGAGGTACCTGCCTGGTGGGTCAGGATGACCGTGCCAGTCGTGTTGGTGCTGGTGCACTGGCTGACCGGCTGCTTGGCAGCCCAGGTGGTGTAGGCCGGCACCATGTCGTTGATCGCGACATTGCTCAGGGGAGTGGCCCCGTAGTTGGTGGCCGTGATCTGGTAGATCACGCAAGTGCCTGGCTTTTGCGTCAAGGTGGCCGTGGTGAACACGGTGGCAGAGCCTGTGCAAGCCAAATCAGCCGCCTGGGTCTTGACCACCACCAATTGCTTGGCAGTCTGCACGGTGGTGCTGTCCACGTTGCTGACGGTTCCGCAATCGTCGCCGGGCGCGGGGTTGTCAGTCACGGTGAGCGTGGCATTGTTGATGTAGCCATCCGAGACACCCGCAGGCGCGGTCACCGTCAAACGGATCTTCCATTGCTTGCCCGCCAGCAACTGCGGAACGGTGCCCGTGGTGCCGATGGGGGTGGTGGTACCCGTCGCATCATCAATGTAGGCCAGCGCATAGCTCCAGCCAGCCGACACGTCGGTCGTCGGCATGCCGACGGCCACCTTGAAGCCGCCAGTACCGCAAGTTTGCGTCCCGACGTTGCTCAAGGTATGCAGATAGACCACCGAACCGGGTGTGGCCACCTGACCGGTCTGGCTGGAAGTCAGCAGCAGCTTCTTGAACTTGGCGGGCTTGACCTCCACAGCGTCCTGCAGCACGTCGCTGACGATGATGCCGGTCGATGCCGCAGCGCTCGAGATCGCCTGGAAGTAGATCGGCTGGATCACATCCGTGGTGGCTGTGGTGGCCGGGGTCACGCAGGCCATGACCTGCAGTTGAGCGCCCGCAGCTACCGCCACCGGTTGGGTCAACTGAGCGGGCATGGTGGTCGCCGGCGGCGTCGGCACGCAGGAGGTGCCGGCGGCATAGTAGGTGACCGTCCACGACGCAGGCAGATTGCCTGGGAAAGCTGCGCTGGAACTCGCGTTCAGCCGGTAGGTGTTGTCCTTCGAGTCGGTGTTCTTGATGAACAGCGGGAAGCCCACAGGCACGCCCGGGGTGGTCCCGAGGGTCATGGTCGGGCTCGGGCTGGGGCCCGCACCGAGGTCACCATTGCCCAACAGACCCGAGCCCGTGCCGGCGGCCGTGTTGGTCAAATCGACCCCGGCGACCAGCACCACTTTGCCCACCTGGTCCCAGACCGAGTCCAGCACGCTGAGACCGCCAGCCGCCGAAGTGGCCGTGATCAGCACGTTGTACGGCCCGCTGCCCACGACGGCATCAGGCGGCAGAATGGCCTTGACCACCACCACGTAGCTGGTCCCCGGGTCCAGAGGACCGGTATCGGGGACGCCGTCGTTGTTGGTGTCCAGCAATGGGGTCAACCCGTCTGACTTGAACAGATCGAATCGGGTACCTGCCGGGTAAGGGCTTTGTGCCGGATCGGTCGCTGCCTTGATGTTGAACGAATCAACCGCATTGCCGGTGTTGACGATGTAGTTGTTGAAACGCACCGAACCATTGGGGGTCACGGTCGCTTGGGTGACCAGGTTGTTCTGGGCGGTCGAAATCGCCGGAGGCGTGCTCGCATCCTTCACCGGGTTGGTATCAATGCTGGCAGCGACGACACCGTAGATCACCGAAGGCGAGAACGGAACCTTGTTGGTCGGCGTGGTGGTGCAGCTGTCGCCCGCAGAACCCGCGGTGGGGCAATCACCCGAGCCGTAGTAGGCCACGTTGGCCGTGTTCGAGCCATCGGGCTTGGCCGAGTTGTTGACCAACACGACAAAACTCAAAGTGCCTTGCTGGCCGACGGCGACGTTGGCCACCGTGGCGCGCACGGTGCTGCCGTTCACGCTGTAGATCACCGCGCCCGAGTTGGCGGGCTCAGCCAATGCAACACCGCCGTTGCCGCTCCAGACGGCAGAACCAGTGACGTAAGTCAGGCCGGTAGGCAAGGTATCCCGGACCGAGAACGCGCCGGCCTTGGCGCCTGTGTTGCTGAAGCTGATGGTGTAGACCGCGTAGGTACAGCCAGGGGCCGAACCCAGGGCCGCCGACCAGGTGGTCGAGCAGCTTGCCGCAGACGGTGGGCCACCGGTGATGGCTTTGGGCCAATCAACGCCGCCAGGTGCTTTGACACCGGGCAGGCTCAAGGACTTGGTGACCGAGAAGGCGGTACCGTCGGTCAGGTTGACCGTGTCCAGGTTGGTGACAGTGAGGTTGCTGGACGGATAGAGCGAGGGGGTCCCTGCCGCAGCCGTGACGGTCGCCTTGCTGGTCCATGTGCCAGTGGCTGTCGAGGGCACAGAGTAGGCCACCACAAAACGGAACACGCCACCATTGCCGGCCACTGTCTGATCAAAGCCTGTGGTACAGACCGTGGCGATGTCCGAGGCGCACAGCGCTGTCCCTGACGGCAAACCGGTACCGTTGGCATCTGCGTAAATGGCAATCTTGGTGAAGGGCGGCGCGCCGGCCAAGGTCTCTGCCACGCTCAACCTGAACTTGTCAGAACCGTTGCCGGTGTTGGTCAAGGTGTGAGGCATGTAGACCGTGTTGCCAGCCGACGCCGATTTGGTGTTGGCGTCCACCAGGGTGAAAGCCCCCACCTGCTGAACCACCGTCAAGGCGTTGTTGGATTTGGACTCCTGCTGAGTCCCACCCGAGTCGATGTAGCGCGCGAGCGCCTGATTGCCAATTTCAGTCCCCGCCTCGGGTGGTGCGGCGTAGGCTGAACCCAAGGTGACCAAAGAGCCCAGAACCAGGGTGCCAACCCAGTTCATGAAACTCTTGCGGCCACCACCATGTGGACCAGAGTTGATTTTCAAAATAACCTCCTGCGTCGGCCCTGGTTCAAAGTAGCTGAAATATCACGCCACCCAATTTCTCACAGGCGAGCGACATCAAAGCAATTCATCAATTGCCCAAATACCTTGAACCAAAGCCGACTTGAAGAAAAATCCCTGTCACCAGTGAATAGCAACAGGAAGAGGACACCCACACGCCGACCACTCGGCCTATGAAGATGAGATGTTTTGGATTGATCCTCAGAGAATCGGATCAATCCATGATGGGATTATTTTCGAGAGATCGGGACAGCCTGGGCTGAATCCGGTTTGACCGCAGGCTTGAACGACTCAAGCTGAGCGCGTGCAGAGACAGTTTGCGTGGCGCCGGGCGCCAACTGGCCCAACTCCCACTTGAGCGAGCGGTACTGCGCGTAGGGAACGGGTTCGACCTGAACACGGCCGTTGACACGCACCTGATGGGTCAGAGGTTCGGCCGCATAGGCCCCACTGGCAGTGGCGGACAGGGCCTTGCCCGGTCCTGGCCGGGCGGTTTTTGGGAGGTACTCCATGCCTTCTGGAATGGGCAGGATGGCCTGAAGGCCCGAGACAGGTTTGGCGTCCTGATTGGTGTAGGTCGCACGGTATTCAATCACGTCACCCGGCTTGATGGATGGGGCATCCATCAGGGTTTCCTTTCCATTCTCCAAGGTAACCACTTTGTATTGGTCGAGTCGTACCTTGATCGGGGAGGCCTTGACGCTCGCGGCTGTATCAACGGGTTTGGAAACAGGCTGAGCCCAGATTACAGGCTGGAAACCTGCCAACAAAAAAGCCACCAGAAATTTCTTGATGAAAGCATCCAATCCCGAATGACGCATATTCAAAAACATAGATAAACCTTCTTTGCGATAAACATTGACAACGCAACCGAGTGGCCACAACCGTAAAACCATTTGTTGCGTGTGTAATCTTAATAGTGCCCTTGGGACGTCAATGTAGGAGAAGGCCGCAGATTGCTATGTGAATATTTGAATCAATATGAAAGCATATCCAATGAAATCACCGTGAATTTCGCACACATATGGAAGAAATGACATCAAAGGGATCGAAAAATCGCATCAACGGCAGTTCAAATATATGCTCTGGATGCAACTGATACGTCGCAAAACATCATTACGTCTAGCTTACGGCATGCGCCTCGGCCAGCCTGGCGCGCGCCTCAGCCACCCCAGGGGGGCGGATCAGACTGGCAAGCGGTGCATGGGCAAGGGCGCAAATCCGTGGTTCAGCGGGCCATGCCCTCGCCCTGTCTGCACGAAGGCGCCCGCCTCGATGGCTTGAAGAACATAAGACCTGGCGGCACGGACGGCCTGCGGCAGGGTCTGCCCCAGCGCCAATTGGCAGGCGATTGCGGAAGACAGCGTGCAGCCCGTGCCGTGCACGTTCGCACCCACAATGCGACGGCTGGCCAGGTGCAGGTGCTCACCGTCTGCTGTCAACAGCAGGTCGACCACCTCGTCTCCCGGGAGGTGCCCTCCCTTGAGCAGCACGGCCTGTGCCCCCAGCCCGATCAGCCGCTGCGCGGCGGGCAGCAGTTGTGCTGCCTCGGTGATGCGTTGACCGAGCAGGCACTCGGCCTCATCGAGGTTAGGGGTCACCAGTGCGGCACAGGGGAATAGCCTCTCGACCATCACGGAAACCGTCTCTTTGGCCATCAACAGGTCACCACTCGTCGCCACCATCACAGGGTCGACCACCACCTTCCCCCAAGCGTGACGTTGAATGGCAGCCACCACCGCGTGCACCAGCTCGGGCGTGGCGAGCATGCCCGTCTTGACGGCGTCAATGCCGATGTCCTCAGCCACGGCGTCGATTTCCTGGACCAGGTGCTCGACGGGTACGGGGTGCACAGCGCGTACACCCTGGGTGTTTTGCGCTGTGAGCGCCGTGATGGCAGTCATGCCATAACACCCGTGGGCCGCCATGGTCTTGAGATCGGCCTGGATGCCGGCGCCGCCGCCGCTGTCGGATCCAGCGATGCTCAGCACGCGCACATATCGGCAAGGTTGGGGCGGCAAAACGCTGGCAAGAGGCGAAGCCGGGGCGGCATGGAAGGTCATGAAACGAAGGTCGATAGAGCCCAAAGTAACCGATTATGGCCACCGCAAGTCCCTCGGATCGGATGCCAACGCACTGGCCCGATTGGCGGGAGGATCACCCGTTGCATAATTCGGGCGCGGATGAAACAGGGGTGCCTGTCGGAGGTTCATGCGGTGCGAACAGCGCTGTATCGACTTTGACCTGGCTGAGAAAGACCCTCATGACCCGATCCAGATCATGCTGGCGTGGGAAGTTTCAAACATCAACGACGCGTGGCCTCGTTTCGTCCTCACCCCCTGTATCCAGGTAAAGGACTGACGACATGCCCCCTCTGAACGCCCCAGGCCATCGCTTCTCAGCGACTTCGCCCCTCGTCCCAATTTCGCGATCGCCTTCGACCTGCCCTACCGTCCTGCAACCGGGCGGCAAATCGCCATGCTGATCCGACGTCACCAGAAGGTCATCATCCTGGGAGCCGGACTGATGGGCCGCTTGCTGGGCCTGCAATTGCTGCGTGCTGGCCACCCAGTGACCCTGCATGATGCGGCAGGGCCGGACGCCGATGGGTCCGCAGCCCGTGTGGCGGCGGCCATGCTGGCCCCGCTGGCCGAGTCCGCGATCACCGAACCCTGCGTCGTGCGCATGGGCCAGTACGCCCTGGAGCGCTGGCCCGAGTTGCTGGCGCTGTTGCGTCGTCCTGTGTTCTTTCAGCGTGCAGGCACACTGGTCGTCTGGCACCGTCAGGACCGGGCTGAAGCGGCGCGCTTCGAAGGTCTGCTCCGCTCAACCCAGCAGGCGGCACCAGGCCTGCCTGAGCTGCTGCGCCTGGATGCCAATGATTTCGCCCAGCACGAGCCAGCCCTTGCCCAGCGGTTTCACCAGGGCCTGCTCCTGCCCGGCGAGGGGCAACTCGACAATCGAGGCCTGCTGCAATCCCTGCTGCACGAGTTGGAACAGGAAGGCGCCAGGATGCACTGGCAAAGCCCGCAAACACCGGCTGACTTCGAATGGGATGAAGACAGCTTTGTCATCGACTGTCGCGGCATGGGGTCGCGTCCTCAATGGCCAGGCCTGCGCGCCGTGCGCGGCGAGGTGGTGCGCCTGCATGCCCCTGAGGTGAGTCTGGCCCGCCCCACCCGCTTGATTCACCCCCGCTACCCGATCTACATTGCCCCCAAGCCTGACCACGTATTTGTGGTGGGCGCGACCGAGATCGAAAGCGATGACAACAGCCCGGCCAGCGTGCGCTCGACCCTGGAGTTGTTGAGCGCCGCCTACACCGTGCACCCCGGCTTTGCCGAGGCACGCATTCTGGAGCTCAACACCCAGTGCCGCCCCACCCTGCCTGACAACCTGCCCTGCCTGAGGCGTTGCGGGCCCCGCTTGGTGCAGATCAACGGCTTGTACCGGCATGGCTTCATGATTTCGCCCGCCCTGGCGGATGTCGCCATGGCCTGGATGACCCAGGGCGATACCCAACTGGCCGAACGGCTGGGGGTGAACTTGGACCACGCGGCCCCATCCCGGCCCTGCCTTGCACAAGCCCACTGAGCCCATGGACATCGAAATCAACCAACGCCCCGTGCAATGGCCCGAAGAAGGCACCCTGGCAGAGCTGCTGAGCCACCAGGGTTTCACCCCCCCCTTCGCGGTGGCAATCAACACGCGCTTCGTGCCGCGGTCGGCCTATGCCCAAACCCGCTTGCAAGCGGGCGACCGCGTCGAAGTGATCACCCCAGTCACCGGAGGCTGAACCATGACCCCATCCATCACTCCCCCCCATGATCCGCTGATCCTCTACGGACAATCATTTGAGAGCCGGCTGATGCTGGGCACGGCGCGCTATCCCTCGCCAGCCACCCTGGAAGCCGCAGTACGCATGGCCCGGCCAGCGATGCTGACCGCCTCGCTGCGACGGCAGGCCAGTGCGGGCACGGGCACGGGCACGGGCACGGGCACGGGCGCGGGCGCGGGCGCTGCCCAGCACAATGACTTCTGGCGGCTGCTTCAACAGCTGGGGGTTCCCGTTTTGCCCAACACCGCCGGCTGCCATACGCCCCAGGAAGCCATCACCACGGCCCAGATGGCCCGTGAGGTGTTTGAAACCGACTGGATCAAGCTGGAGCTGATCGGTGACGACTACACCTTGCAGCCTGACACGCTGAACCTGGTCCCGGTGGCCGAACAACTGATCCGCGATGGTTTTCGCGTGCTGCCTTACTGCACCGATGACCTGGTGCTCTGCCAGCGCCTGGTCGACGTCGGATGCCAGGCCGTGATGCCCTGGGCAGCCCCCATTGGCACCGGCAAGGGCCCGATCAACCCCAGTGCTTTGCAAACCCTGCGCGAGCGACTGGATGTGCCGCTGATCGTCGACGCCGGCCTGGGGCGGCCTTCGCACGCCTGCACCGTGATGGAATGGGGGTTTGACGCCGTGCTGCTGAACACGGCCGTGGCACTGGCCCATAACCCTGTCCAGATGGCCGGCGCCTTCGCCCAGGCCGTGACCGCCGGGCGACAAGCCCGCTTGGCCGGCACCATGCAGGCCCAGGACAACGCCCAACCCAGCACCCCAGTGCTGGGTACTCCTTTCTGGCACCACGCCTGAGCACCATGACACACCCCTCCCCCCCTGAACTGCTGGCCCAGGCCATCCTGAGCACCCACCAGGCTCGCTTCGGCGGGCCTGGCCGACTGCCACCCGCCCCCGTGTCGCCTGAATGGCCGCCCTTGCAGCAGGCCGCCTGGCAAGCCTGCAGGGCCCTGGGTTTCATTGACATCGACGCCCATTGCCTGGCCCGGGCCTGGCAGTCACGCGCCGAACGCACCGGACAATGCGACGATCTGAGTTGGCCCGACCAGCCACAGGACTTCGGCCTGGGCCGCTATCCCACCGACCGGCCCGCGTTTGCGCCCTGCCCTCGGGCGCTGGGGCTGTATGTGGTGGCACCGGATGCCGACTGGATCGCACGCCTGGCCCACATGGGCATCCCCACCCTGCAACTGCGCTTCAAATCTCAAGACCCCTCGGCCGTGCGTGCAGAAATCAAGGCCGCCATCGCCGCCGTCCAGGGCACCGATATTCGACTTTTCATCAATGACCACTGGCAAATCGCCCTCGATGAGGGCGCCTGGGGCATTCACCTGGGTCAGGAAGATCTGTCAGATCTGGCTGATACGGACCTGGTGGCCATGCGTGACGCCGGAGTGCGCCTGGGAGTCAGCACCCATGGCTACGCCGAAATGGTGTTGGCTGATCAGGTCCGCCCCAGTTATATCGCCATGGGCGCGGTCTATCCCACCACCTTGAAAGCCATGCCCACTGCGCCTCAGGGCATCGCCCGCCTGATGGCGTACGCCGATTTGCTGAACCGCCAGCAGCCTCCCTACCCCCTGGTGGCCATCGGCGGCATTGACCGCGCGCGCCTGCCCGAGGTTTTGCCCAGCGGGGTCGGCAGTGTGGCCGTGGTGCGCGCCGTCCTGGCCGCCGCCAATCCCCAAGCCGAAGCACAGGCTTTCATCCAGGCCATGAAAGGCTCGGCCGCCGAGACTTGACGGCCTGTTTACAATGCCGCCATCTCGCTGTCACATTGACCGCGAGGCCGCTAGGGGTGTCCCGGAGGTTTGCCTCCAGGACTGAGAGAGTCCCTTTGAACCTGATTGAGATCATCCTCGCGCAGGGAAGCCCGACGTGCCGGCCGCAGCATTGCCCATGCCTGCGAGCCCCGCCACACGACTGCTTTGCGCCAGGATCACGGAAGCCGAACCATGACCTGCCGACACCGTTACCCCACATCCCCCTTGACGCCTTGCGCCATCGCGGCCTTGCTGCTGATGGGGCCATTGGCCTGGGCACAGGATGCCAGTCTTCAACCCGTTATCGTGAACGAGCGCAGCTCGGCGCCCGTGGCCGACGTGACGGGCTTCGGGGATGTGCCAGTCCGTGAGGTACCCGCGTCGGTCACGGTGATTGGCCGGGAGCAACTTGACGCCCTCGGGGCACGCCGGCTGGCCGATCTGACCACCCTCGATGCCTCGGTCACCGATGGCTACAACGCACCCGGTTATTGGGATTTTCTGACCATTCGCGGCTACACGCTCAACCAAAATTACAACTACCGGCGCGAGGGCCTGCCGATCAGTGCCGAAACCGTGATCCCGCTCGACAACAAGGATCACATCGAAATCCTGAAGGGCACCAGTGGCATCCAGGCCGGGACCAGCGCGCCTGGCGGCCTTGTCAATTACGTGGTGAAACGCCCCACCGAAACGCCCTTGCGCGAATTGACTCTGGGCCTCAGCGAACGGGGCACCCGCCTGATGGCGATGGACCTGGGCGGCAGGACCGAGAACAAGGTGATCGGCTACCGGCTCAACGTTGCCCATGAGGACATGCGCCCCCTGGTCGATGCCACGAACGGTCACCGTGATCTGTTCGCCTTGGCATTGGATGCCCGCGTCAGCCGCAACACCTTGGTCGCTGGTGAATTCGAATGGAGCAGCCTGACACAGCCCAGCGTGCCCGGACAAAGCCTGTTGGGTAACCAGTTGCCGGCGGTGGGTGACCCCAACGTCAACTTGAACAATCAGCCCTGGTCCAAGCCCAACCACTTTGACAGCCTCACCGGCACGCTGCGGGTCGACCAACTGATCAACGAAACCTGGAGCTGGCAGGCCCAGTACGGGCGCCAGAAGCTCAAGAGCGACGACCGCCTGGCCTACCCCTTTGGTTGCAGCGACCCGGTCAGTGGCGCCTACTATGCGGATCGATATTGCCCATCCAGCAGCACCGGCAAGACCAACGTGGGCCTGGCCGACATCTACCAGTTTGAAAGCAACAATGAACGGCGCAGCCAACAGGCGGCTCAGTTCAAACTGCTCGGCAATGTGCGCTGGGGCAGCGTGCAGCACCAGGTCAGCACCGGCCTGTTGCGCAGTGTGCTGAACAACCGCTTCGGCTTCCAGGCCGATGCCTCGGCGCCCGTGGGCCAGGCCACCACCGATGGACAGACCCGCATCCCCAGCCCCAACCCGCCCCTGGCCTTCATCACCCCCAACACCAACCGGGACGAATACTCGACCGAAGTGTTTGTGCAGGACATGGCGCGCTGGACCCCTCGTTTTGTGACCTGGGCCGGGCTGCGCCACACCGAGCTGGATCGCCACAGCATCCAGACCGACGGCGGGCAGGAAACCCGCTATCGGCAAAGCTTCAACAGCCCCTGGCTGGGCGCCAGCTATGACCTGGGATCGGGGTTGTCGCTGTACGGTAGTTGGGGACGGGGGACAGAATCCGCAGTCGCCCCCAACCGTCCCTACTACGCCAACGCAGGCTCGGCCATTCCAGTAGCGGTCAGTACCCAGAAGGAAATCGGGTTCAAACAGGCCCTGACCCAGGGCGCCTGGCAAGTGAACTACTTCGACATCCGCAGACCCGCCTTGTATGAAACCCAGTTGGCTGGGACGGCAGGTGCCAACACGGCCCAGCTCTGCCCCGCCAGCGCCAGTGATTGCCGGGTGCAAAGCTTTGACGGCGACGCCCACCATCAAGGACTGGAGCTGTCTGGCGACCATCGCATGGGCGCCTGGCGCCTGGGCGGAAGTGCCATGTGGCTACGTGCCGTGCGCGACAGCGCAGATGCGAGCCTCAACGGCCACGCGCCCACCAACGTGCCCTCACGGGTGCTGCGCCTGCGCGCCGACTACACAGTGGCCCAACTCCCAGGTTTGACCGTGGGCGGTGGCCTCAGCCACGAGGGACCACGCAAGGTGATTGACAACAGTGCCGAGCAGGTGTCGCTGGCCTCTTGGACCCGGGTTGACGCCCTGCTGAGTTTTCAACAGAAGCTCTCGCCAGAAACCCGAACGCTCTGGACTTTGGGCGTGACCAATCTGTTCGACCGCCGCTACTGGCGTGAATCGCCAACCAGCTACGGGCACCTCTACCTGTACCCTGGTGCGGCGAGAACTTGGCGTCTGACGATGAAAACAAGCTTCTGAGTTCTCAAGCCCCAATTTTTGTGTATATAATCTAAGTCTTGTTCCTCGATAGCTCAGTCGGTAGAGCGCCGGACTGTTAATCCGTAGGTCCCTGGTTCGAGCCCAGGTCGAGGAGCCAAGTTTCATTGCTAGTTTTCTGTCTAGCGGGTTGCGTTGGCTGTTTTCCATCCGCATCCGATAAAGACAGTATCCGACATTCCTCGATAGCTCAGTCGGTAGAGCGCCGGACTGTTAATCCGTAGGTCCCTGGTTCGAGCCCAGGTCGAGGAGCCATTCAAAGGTCTTGCAGGCACATGCCCGCAAGACCTTTTTTCTTTTGGGCCATCCATCCGTCTCAACGAGACTGCGCCCCACTTCAGCTCAAAGGCATCGGCTGGCTGTCAGCACCACCCGACCGGGCCGGAAAATAGATGTGAAACTCCGCACCGCCATCGGATACGTTGCAGGCACGAATCCGTCCACCATGACCCTCAACAATTTTTCGGCAGATGGCCAGACCCAGCCCCGTCCCACCCGAACCATTCTTGGTTTTGCTTGATTGGACAAAGGCTTCAAAGATCTTCTCCAATTCGGCCTCGGGAATGCCAGGACCCCGATCACGCACAACGATGTGAATTTCACCGCCATCACCAATCTGGGCGGAGAGTGCCACCGTTTGATCATTGGGTGAGAACTTGACCGCATTGGCCAGCACATTGCGGATCACCTGCTGAAAACGCAAGGGATCAGCCCGCGCCACCAGGGGCAGATCCGACAAGTCCATGTCGAGAGAGAGGTTCTTGCGCGCGAGCAACGGCCCCATTTCCCGAGCCACCGGCCTGATGAGGGAGCGCAGATCCACGCTCTCAAGGTGAAAAGTGCCGACCGTGCTTTCGATCTTGGAAACATCCAGCAGATCATTGACCAACGCCAGCATTCGCTGCCCCGAGGCATTGATGTCATGAAACATGGCAACGATGCGATCACTGCCTTTGCCTCGCATCACTCCCAATTCCGAGAACCCGATGATCGACTGCAGCGGCGTGCGCAATTCATGGCTGATGTTGGCCACAAACTCCGACTTCGAGCGCGACGCCTCCTCCGCCACGTCACGAGCCTCCCGGATGGCGCGCTCTGCTTCACGAAACTCGGTCACATCGGTGAGCACCGTCAGCACGCCGATCAACGCACCCGATTCACCCGGCACCATCACCTTGCTGATCAGAACATCTCGCATGCCCATGTCGTAGCGCGAGATGCGCGACTCGAAACGGATCTCCCCGCCCTGCCGAACCAGTTGTGCTTCAGAATGCTCATGCAACTGAGCCTCACCGGAAGGCAGAAAATCTGCGAAGCGCTTGCCGATGACTTGACCGCGATCCAGGCCCTTGAACTGCTCCCAGGCTTTGTTCACCATCACCAGACGACCCAGTTCATCTGCCATTGACGTGGGCTCGGGACTGATTTCAAGCATCAATCCAATCAAAGACAACTGCATCTGGAGTTGCCGCTGTGTCTCCAGCAACTCGGTGATGTCCACAGCGCTGCCCGCAAAGGCCGTGATGCGCCCATCCACCAACAAAGGAACCACGGCCAATTCGAAATGGCGAGTGCGCCCGTCTGCTCCAACCGTGGAAGCCCGGCAATGGCGTACGCCATCCAGATGGTCCAGCGCAAACAAAGTGGTTCGATCGGTGGACCGCTCAGGTACCAGCACATCCAGTACGCTGCGACCCAAGGCCTGGTGCGCCTGTGCCCCGAGCAACGCAGCCCAGCGCGCATTCACGTAGGTCACAACCCCCGATGCATCTGTTCGAAAAATCAACTCCTGCAGGCTACGCAACAGCACACTCAGTTCGCGTTCGCTGCGCACCACCTGATCACGAGCCCGATCAAACAAAACCCGGGAGCGTTCGCGAGCCCGCAAACTACGGTACAGAACAACCGCCATGCCCAACAGCATGAACACCACCACCAGGCCCGCGACCAACACCGGGCGCGCCCGCGCCAGCCAGCGCTGGGTGGAAGCCCCCAGCGCCTGCTCAACCAAAACCACCAAAGGCCAGGCCCTGGAAGCCCGAAAGGCCACCAGCGTCTCCTCCCCGGCAGCCGAATGCTCCCGGTAGCTGCCATGTTCGCGCGCGACCTGCCGCTCGCTGAACAGACTGTGGTGCGCCAAACTCAGCCCAGGGGCCTCCACCATGTCCACGGTACTGGTCAATAACAACCCCGTATAGCTGGTCACAAGGACCGAAAGCGGGTTGTCGCCAATCACCTGACGCTGAAAATTCACCAAGGCATCGGGATTGATCAGCGCCACCACCAACATCGGCTGCCCCCCCGCCAAAGCAAAGCCATACAACATGGGCAGGCTGTTGATTCCTGAACGCAATTCAGCCTGAGACGCTCCCACCTCAAAGTCCGCCAGGCTCCGCCCACGAATCAACGGCCCCAACGAAGCTTGGCCACGGGCGGGACGCGACCCCAGCAATGAAAGATTGACTTGGCGCTGAACGTCGCCCGCCGAGGAACTGACCAGAACCCGGCCTTGAGCATCCAGAACAGCGATCGAACGAACAAAGGGAACACCACCAAGTGCCTGAGTCAGTTGCCGGCTCAGATGCGGCAGGTCGGCCTGAGAGTCCTGCAACAGAACCGTCTCTGCAATGGAGTTCTGCACCACCGCCACCGCGTCAAAAGACCGACTCGCCTGGTCCTCGATCACCCGCGCATAGAGCTCTTGCTGCCGGAGATCTTGCTCTACCACCTGCTGGTGACCACGCCAAGACATCCAGACAATGGCCATCAGCAACAGCAATGCAAACATGACGCCCGTGAACAGCGCAAGCTGGCTCGACAACCACTGGGCCGATGAGTGTTTCAAGGAGGAATCTTGACGCATCTAAACCGTGCCTAAGCACCCGTCAAGGCTGAACCACCATGGAGGCCAGCCCATGCCTTTTGGCAAGAACCTCCAGACGACCATCTTTTTGAATTCGGGACACAAAATCATCCACCACGGAATACCAACTTTCGTCCCCCGGCTTCACCGCATAGCCGTAGGGCAAAACATGAAATGGTTTTGGAGAGGAGATCAAGGTGGCCCAATCTGCGTTGTCCAGCAAGCGACGGCTGTAAGGATAATCGGTCATGAAAACATCGATCCGCCCGGCCTCCAGTTCGCGCTCCCGGGTCTGGGGCGGCTTGATACTGACAAGCTTGGCATGTTTGAGCTCAGCAGCCATCACCGGCTCCATGAATGTCCCGGACTGGACGCCTACCAAAATGCCTGGGCGGTCAATGTCTGCCCATTGTTTGATGGTGGCACTGCCGCGCGTGGTGATGGCATAAATATCGCTGCGCAAATAAGGTCTGGTGAATCGCAGATGCTGCATGCGTTGCGCAAGCATGCCCACAGCAAACATGGCAATATCGCAGCGATCGCTCAAGAGGTCAGACACCAGGGAGGCAAAGCTTGAATCGACGAACTCAACTTTCATCGACAGGTCCGCCGCCAACTCGTGGGCCAAGTCAATATCGACCCCGACCAGTTGCTGAGTGCGGGGATTGCGGTAGGTGACGCCATAGTAATCTGGCCAGATGCAGACCCGAACCACCTTGCTCGCCTGCACTCGGTCGTGGACGCTACCAGCGATCAACGGCGACATCGCCATCGAAAGCCCCAGGACCAGGCAGCAACTCACCAGAAACCGATGCACCATGATCTACTCCTGGTATCCGTCATTCGCCCCATTTGCAGGTGCCGGAATCGCACAAGGCCCCCAAGGCATGCGCTCATCCTGCCGGCGACAAAGACAGGGCGCCCGGTCGTCACCCCTTGCCGGCCCACCGCCCACGAAGGGATTCACGACGAAGCTTCTTCGAGTTTGTTGATGGTTTCGATCAACTGCAACAGGCTGAATGGCTTGACCAGGTACTCGTCAGCCCCCGCTTCGAAACCAGCTGCACGGTCTTCGCTCTGCCCACGGGCCGTCAGCAAAATGACCTTGGAACGAGCCAATTGCGCGTTCGCCTTGATTCGGCGACAAACTTCCAAGCCATCGATGCCGCCTGGCATCATCACGTCAAGCAGCACCAGATCGGGGTGCAACTCCTCGGCCAAGCTGAGGCCCGCCTGCCCATCCGCTGCTTCGAATATTTCGTACGCCACAAACTCCATGGTCATTCGCAAAAGCTTGCGAATATCCGCATGGTCATCGACGATCAGTATTTTTTTCATGCAGTACCTCGCGATAATTCAAAAATCGCCTGACAAGCTGATTTTTGACAAGATAACGATATCATATAAATTATTTTTATCATTTGTCAAGTCTTTTTTTACAGCAGTCGTGCCAAAATACAGCGCATCATGACCCAAGAAGAAAATTCCACACGCGATCACTACACAACCCTCGAGGTAGCCGGCCTGTTGGGCATGGCAGTTCGATCGGTTCAACTGATGGTCGACAGGGAGGAACTCGAGGCCTGGAAGACGCCAGGAGGCCATCGACGGATTTCTCGCTCCTCGGTCGAACGCTGGATTGCCTCACGCAAACCGGCGGGAAGCCAGGTCGACCGCCACAGCGCCGACCCCGCGACGGGCCGTTCAGTGCCAGGTTCAGGGGGATCACGGGTCCTGCTGATTGAAGACAGCACCCACTTCCAGAACCTGGTCAGCATGCTGATCCGGCAGCACTTCCCCAACGTCGACCTGCGTGTCGCCGACGATGGAATTGCGGGCTTGGCCATTTATGGACAGTTTCAACCCGACATCTTGATTGTCGACATCCTGCTCCCCGGTATCGATGGCCCTACCCTGATCACCAGTTTGCGCTCGCATCCCCAGTTTGCCCGCAGCCAATTGATCGTCATCACCTCGCTCGACGAAACCCAACGGGGCCCCTACGCCTTCGCGCTGAAGGGCGTTCGCGTCATCCACAAACCTAGGCTGGTCGCCGAACTGCCCGGCTTGTTGGCCCAGGTGTTACCCACAGGGGCAGGTCAAGTCAAGTCATCCGTCTGAAGGCCATTGCATGCCGCGCATCTTGCTGATCGAGGACGACGCCTCGATACAACGCTTCGTCGAATTCGCGCTGGAGGACATCGGTGCCGAGTTGATGATCACGGATACCGTCAAGCAAGGCATCAACTACCTGAGCCAGTCGCCGTTCGACCTGATTCTGACCGACCTGATGCTGCCGGGTGAATCGGGGGTCACCTTGCTCGAAAAGCTTCGTGAACAACCTGATCTGGCTCCACAGACCAAGGTGGTGGTGTTCAGTGCCGGCCTCACGAGCAGTGTGAAAACCCAGCTGCAGGCGCTTGGGGTTTGGCGCATGTTGTCAAAGCCGATTTCAGTTCTGGATTTGCTGAACTGCGTGGAAGAGGGCTTGTCTACCCAGCCAAGTTCTCAGGCATCGATCCAGACCGACGCTCCCACTGCCCCACCGTCGTCTTCACTGCAAGACCTTGAGCGCCATGCCATCGAGACCCATTTCAATGGCGATACGCAGCTGTTCATGATGTATCGGCAGGCCTGCATGGCCCAATTCCAAGTCGATATCGAAACTGGCGACCTGGCCAGCCAAAGCCACGACCTGCCGGCCTTGCGTCGAATGGGTCACAGCCTGAAGACCGTGCTGCACACACTCGCCGAAGAAAATGGCGCCCAGATCGCCAAGGCCCTCGAGCAATTGGCAGAGCGACAAGAATTGATCGCGGCTCAACATCAATGGGGGCACTTGCGCAACGCACTGCTGGATGCACGGCAAAGGCACCTTGCGACGCCATGCTGACCCTTCCGCCCAAGGCCGGCGGCCTGGCCGGGTCGGATGCGCCTGACGGCAAACCGTGCTGGGCATTCTCTTGAACAAGCCTCACACACCGCCACAGCTGCCCTTTCTTGCACCGGGTGAGCCCTTCCCCCCTGTCGAGCGCAGTTGGGGTCGTATCGACCCTCTGCCTGGCTTGCTCGCGGCAGGAGCGGATCTGAGTCCGACCACCTTGGTCGAGGCCTACCGGCAGGGAATATTCCCCTGGTTCAGCGACGGTCAGCCCATTCTCTGGTGGAGCCCCGATCCTCGCATGGTGCTCCCCCCCAGCGGCTTTCGAATGCGACGTAGCCTTCGGCAAACGTTGGCCCGATTGGGTTCACAGTGCCAGTTTGAGGTCCGATTCGACACCCAGTTTGAGGCGGTCATGCGCGCTTGTGCTCAAAGCCCGCGACCGCAACAGCAAGGCACCTGGATCACCGAAGGCATGATTCAGGCCTATCTGGCTTTGCACAAGATGGGCATTGCCCACAGCGTGGAGACCTGGGTCGATGGCCAGCTTCAAGCGGGGTTGTACGGAATCAACATTGGACGAGCCATGTTTGGCGAATCCATGTTCACACGCATGCCTGATGGCTCGAAGCTGGCACTGGCTGCCTTGGTGGGTTTTTGCCTGGAAAACAACATCGAGTGGATTGACTGCCAGCAAAACACAAGGCACCTGGCCTCCATGGGGGCCCATGAAATAGAACGCAAGACCTTCACCGCGTGGCTTGAAAAGGCCACTGCCATGGCCGCGCCAAGCTGGCAATTTAATTCCGTATACTGGGATCGTGTCAGCCGCCTCAGGTAAAGACCGTGACCCAGCTCAATGACCTGCCCCTGCAAACCCTGCAGTTCTATGCAACAGCGCCCTACCCCTGCAGCTATTTGCCTGAAAGGCAGGCACGCTCTCAGGTTGCAACGCCCGGTCATCTGATTCAGACCAGTCTTTATTCGGAACTGGTCTCTGCAGGGTTCCGGCGCAGTGGCATGTTCACTTACCGCCCTTATTGCGATGGTTGCAGGGAATGCCAGCCCCTGAGAATTCTTGTACGGGACTTCAAGGCCAATCGCAGCCAACGCCGCGCCGCAAGGCTTCACGAGCATCTGGAAGCGCGTGTTTTGAAGCTGCACTTTTCAGCTGAGCACTACCAACTTTATTTGCAATACCAGGCTGGCAGGCACGCTGGTGGCGGCATGGACCATGACAGCGTCGATCAGTACACCCAGTTTCTGCTGCAAAGCCGCGTGAATTCTCGGCTGGTCGAGTTCCGCGAACCCTCCACGCATCCGGACACCCCTGGCCTTCTTCGCATGATCAGCATCCTGGATGTCCTGGACGATGGACTGTCAGCGGTCTACACGTTTTACGATCCCGATGTCGGCGGCAGCTATGGCACCTACAACGTGATGTGGCAAATCGAGCAGGCCAAGTCACTTTCGCTGCCTCATGTGTACCTGGGCTACTGGATCAAGTCCAGTCCGAAGATGAGCTACAAAGCCCAGTACCTGCCCCATGAGGTTTTGGTGGATCAGACGTGGATTCGAAGTACGGCGCGCTGAACGGACATTCATTTCACCAAGTAAAATAAGAACAACTCCAAACATGGTTAGCAATGCGAAAACGAGATACCACCCAGCCGACCAGTCCAAGCATTCAGGTCATAGAACGCATGTTTGCGTTGATCGATGTACTGGCCTCTCGCGAAGAGGCCATCTCGCTCAAGGAGATCAGCGAGAGAACAGGGCTGCATCCGTCCACAACCCACCGGATTTTGAATGACCTGGCAACGGGACGATTTGTCGATCGACCTGAAGCCGGCAACTATCGGCTGGGCATGCGCCTGCTGGAGTTGGGCAATTTGGTCAAAGCCAGGCTCAGTGTGCGCGATGCGGCCCTCGCCCCCATGCGAGAGTTGCACAAGCTGATTCAACAGCCAGTCAACCTCAGTGTTCGCCAAGGCGATGAAATCGTCTATGTCGAGCGCGCCTACAGCGAAAGATCGGGAATGCAGGTGGTTCGAGCCATTGGCGGCAGGGCACCGCTGCACCTGACCTCGGTGGGTAAACTGTTTCTGGCTGTGGACGAGCCGCAGAAGGTCAGAGCCTATGCCACGCGCACAGGACTGGCCGGGCACACGCGCAACAGCATCACACAACTCCCGCTGTTGGAGCGAGAGTTGTCCAAAGCCCGCCAGTACGGCATTGCCCGCGACAACGAAGAACTGGAGCTGGGCGTGCGCTGCATGGCCGCCGGCATTCATGATGACCAGGGACGCCTGGTCGCCGGGCTTTCCATTTCAGCGCCAGCAGATCGCCTGGATGAAGGTTGGCTACCCAAGCTTGAGGCAACGGCGGGTGAAATTTCACAAGCCCTGGGCTATAAACCCAGCCCTTCCAGCGCTGGCTGATGGTCAGAGCCTGATCAAAGCAGGCGCTCAATCAAAAGAGCCTGGGTGTCTCAAGACATCCCAGGCTCTTTTTTCATGGGTCCGCCGATCTTCGGCGGACAGGATTGAACGCATCAGCCGTTGCGGGCAGCGATCAAAGGATGGTTGCTCTCCACCCAACGCTTCACACGCTCCGCATCGGCAATTCGACTGAGTTTGCCCGCCGAATCCAGAAACACCATGATCAATTTGCGACCAGCCACCTTGGCCTGCATCACCAGGCATTGCCCGGCTTCAGAGATGTAGCCGGTCTTCTGCAGCCCAATGTCCCAAGCCGGATTTTTGACCAAGCGATTGGTGTTGTTGTATTGCAAAGTGCGGCGTCCCACCTCGACCTGATAACCGGGCGATGTGGTCAGCTCTCGGAGCACCGGGTCGGTGTGCGCAGCATTCACCAATACGGCCAAGTCACGTGCACTGGACTGATTTTTGCTCGACAGGCCTGTCGGCTCGACGTAGCTGGTATCCCCCATGCCCAAAGACTTGGCTTTGGCGTTCATCAGAGACACAAAGGTTGCCAAACCCCCCGGGAAGGTACGTCCCAGTGCGTGGGCGGCCCGGTTTTCGCTGGACATCAAGGCCAGGTGAAGCATTTCACCCCGACTCAGGGTCGAGCCCACAGCAAGGCGGGAGCTGCTTCCCTTTTCGGTGTCAACATCATCCTGAGTGATGGTGATGTTCTCATCCATCGACAAATGAGCTTCACTGACAATCACGCCCGTCATGAGCTTGGTCAACGAGGCGATGGGCAGCACGGCCTGATCGTTCTTGCTCAGAAGCACTTCGTGGGTGTCTTGGTCCACCACCAAAGCCACGCTTGACCGCAGCGCCAAAGGATCTGACGAGCCGTGCAAGCCCGCCATCTGCCCAAAGGAAGCCTTGGCCGGCACGATGACTGCAGCCCGCGCGGGCACCTTGTGGTGACGCGGCGCATGTGCCACCTTTTGAATCGCATGGGTTCGCACGACAGCCGTCTTTTTGCGCTCTGCAGCGTGAACCCCTCCCACCGAAACAGCCAGCACCAAGGCCGAAAAAGTCATCAAACGGTTGAAACGGTTCATGGGAGCGATCAAAGAGGACATCATGCAGGCTCTCCGTGCAGACAACATATGTTACACACGGCTACGATAAAGAAAAACCCGCACAAGATCAACCACTTGCACGGAGTTTTTCAGGTTTTCCGAGAATTATAAAGAGCCTGCTCAGCCCTGTGCCGCTACCCGGTCAGCTTTACTGTGCAATTTGTTCAAGGCGCTGAGGTAGGCCTTGGCCGATGCCACGACGATGTCCGGATCAGACCCCACACCGTTGACGACGCGGCCACTGTTTTGCAGTCGAACGGTTACTTCGCCCTGACTCTCAGTCGAACCACTGATGGCGTTGACCGAATACAGCACCATTTCGGCACCGCTTTTCACATGGGACTCGATGGCCTTGAGCGAGGCGTCCACAGGGCCGTTGCCATCCGACTCACCGCGAACCTCTTTACCCTCCACCGTGAAGACAATGCTCGCACGGGGACGCTCACCCGTTTCGCTGTGCTGCGACAAAGAGACCAGGCTGTACTGCTCTTTCTCAGTCGCCACACTCTCGTCACTGACCAGGGCCAAGATGTCTTCGTCAAAGATCTCGCTCTTGCGATCCGCCAACTCCTTGAAACGACTGAACGCGGCATTCACCTCCTGCTCGCTTTCCAGACTGACACCCAACTCTTGCAGGCGCTGCTTGAAAGCATTGCGGCCACTGAGTTTGCCCAAAACGATCTTGTTGGCCGACCAACCCACGTCTTCGGCACGCATGATCTCGTAGGTGTCGCGCGCCTTCAACACGCCGTCCTGGTGAATGCCAGAAGCATGGGCGAACGCGTTGGCGCCGACCACTGCCTTGTTAGGCTGCACCACAAAGCCCGTGGTCTGACTGACCATTCGGCTGGCGGCAACAATGTGTTGAGTATCGATGTTCAGATCAAGGTTGAAATAGTCGCGGCGAGTCTTCACCGCCATCACAACCTCTTCAAGCGAACAGTTGCCAGCCCGTTCACCCAGCCCGTTGATCGTGCACTCGATCTGACGGGCACCCCCAATCTTGACGCCAGCCAACGAGTTGGCCACTGCCATGCCCAAATCGTTGTGGCAATGAACCGACCAGATGGCCTTGTCGGAGTTGGGGACGCGCTCGCGCAATGTCTTGATGAAGTTGCCGTACAGTTCCGGCACGGCGTAGCCCACGGTATCTGGAATGTTGAGGGTGGTCGCCCCCTCGTTGATCACCGTCTCCAGCACACGGCAAAGGAAATCCATGTCGCTGCGATAGCCGTCTTCGGGGCTGAACTCGACATCGGCCACCAGATTGCGGGCAAAACGCACAGCCTGCTTGGCCTGTTCGAGCACCTGGTCAGGCGTCATGCGCAGCTTTTTCTCCATGTGCAACGGCGACGTTGCGATGAACGTATGGATGCGCGAGCTGTTGGCGCCGCGCAGCGCTTCGGCAGCCCGGGAGATGTCACGGTCGTTGGCACGGGACAGAGAACAGACGGTCGAGTCCTTGATCGCGTTGGCGATGGTCTGGACCGCTTCGAAATCGCCGTTCGAACTGGCGGCAAAGCCGGCCTCGATCACATCCACACGAAGACGCTCCAGCTGACGTGCGATGCGCAGCTTCTCGTCCTTGGTCATGGAGGCGCCAGGGGATTGCTCGCCATCACGCAATGTGGTGTCGAAAATGATCAGCTTGTCAGTCATGAAGGTCTCCGGAAAGGTTGAATCTTGAGCCCAAAAAAGAAAAGGCCCGCAACAGATGAAACTGGCGGGCCGCTCGGGGTAATCCTGGTGTCAGATGTACGCGCTCAGCCCGCCCTGCTTAGCAGAAGGGCCACTAGCGACAAGCCAATGTAAGCAAGCAGCTCAAGCTTCAGAGCCGCACCAACACCGACACGCAACAAGTGGGAAACACGCATGCGGGCAAATGTAGCACAGGCTCTGCTCACTTGTGCAAGCCGCGTTCGTCGGGCTCATCGGTGCTTGTACTGATCACACTGGTTTGCATGCCCTTGGTTCGACGCCAGATGTACACGCCATAACCGCTGAACCCATAGATGATGAACAGGCCAAACAACACGATGGGGGGATGGATGTTGATCACAGCAATCCCGAGCGCGATCAGCACGATCACAGCAAACGGAACGCTCCGCTTGAGATGCACATCCTTGAAGCTGTAAAAAGGCACGTTGGTGACCATGGTCAGGCCGGCATACAAAGTCAGCGCGAAGGTGATCCAGGTCACCTGGGTCCAGGTCAGCCAGCTGGACTCACCCGCGCGAATTCCGGCTTCGGTGACCAACCAGATCAAGCCCGCCACCAGGGCTGCGGCCGCTGGCGATGGCAAGCCTTGGAAGTAGCGCTTGTCGACCACCGCTGTGTTGACATTGAAACGAGCCAGGCGCAATGCCGCACAAGCACAGTAAACGAATGCCGCGATCCAGCCCCAACGACCCAAACCCTTGAGCGCCCACTCGTAGGCGATCAAGGCAGGCGCCGCACCAAACGAGACCATGTCAGCGAGTGAGTCCATCTGCTCGCCAAAGGCACTCTGCGTGTTGGTCATGCGCGCCACGCGACCATCCAGGCTGTCCAACACCATGGCACAGAAAACGCCCACGGCAGCCTGGTCAAACCGGCCGTTCATGGCCATCACGATCGAGTAAAAACCACCAAACAAGGCTGCCAACGTGAACAGGTTGGGCAGCACATAGATGCCCTTTCTGCGCTTTGGCAGCACCACCTCATCCAGGCTGTCAGGTGATGACGCGTTGCCATCGTGCATGAATCGTTCTCCATTCCAAAAAGCGGCAAGCCGATCAGGACTGCCAGCAAGGCTTGGTACAACCCCAAGCCCAGTCAGCCAAGTTTAAGCCACAGGACCCCTGTGAATCCAAAAAACAAGGGCCACCCGAGGGTGGCCCTTGTCAGTTCGAGGCAAAGGCATGGCGCCCATGCCAAGCTTCATCAGTTGCGGGTCTGGTCAACCAGCTTGTTCTTGGCAATCCAAGGCATCATGGCGCGCAGTTGGCCGCCCACCTTTTCGATGGAATGGTCGGCGGTGTTGCGACGACGAGCGGTCATGCTCGGGTAGTTCAAACGGCCTTCCTGGATGAACATCTTGGCATAGTCACCGTTCTGAATGCGCTTCAGGGCATGGCGCATGGCAGCACGCGATTGCTCGTTGATGACTTCAGGGCCAGTCACGTACTCACCGAACTCAGCATTGTTGGAGATCGAGTAGTTCATGTTGGCGATGCCGCCTTCATAGATCAGGTCAACGATCAGCTTGAGTTCGTGCAGGCATTCGAAGTACGCCATTTCGGGGGCGTAGCCAGCCTCGACCAGGGTCTCATAGCCCATCTTGATCAGTTCGACAGCACCACCGCACAGAACGGCTTGCTCGCCGAACAGGTCGGTCTCGGTTTCTTCCTTGAAGTTGGTCTCAATGATGCCGGCCTTGCCGCCACCGTTGGCCATGGCATAGGACAGTGCCAGATCACGGGCCTTGCCACTCTTGTCCTGATGAACAGCCACCAGGTGAGGCACGCCGCCGCCTTGCGCATACGTCGAGCGGACCGTATGGCCAGGGGCCTTCGGAGCCACCATCCAGACGTCCAGATCGGCACGGGGCACCACCTGGTTGTAATGCACGTTGAAACCGTGAGCAAAGGCCAGCGAAGCACCCTGCTTGATGTTGGGCGCCACGTTGTTGGTGTAAACCTCAGCGATCTGCTCATCGGGCAGCAGAATCATGACCACATCAGCAGACTTCACAGCCTCGTTGACTTCGAGAACGGTCAGGCCAGCCTTGCCAACCTTGTCCCACGAAGCACCGCCCTTGCGCAGACCCACCACCACCTTCACGCCGCTGTCGTTCAGGTTTTGGGCGTGAGCATGCCCTTGCGAACCGTAACCGATGATGGCAACAGTCTTGCCCTTGATCAGGCTCAGGTCACAATCCTTGTCGTAAAAAACTTTCATGATGTTCTCCAATGAATGAGGTTTGGCGATAACGCCCAGTGACAGGCTCGGGGCGAACGCTCGGGAACAATCGCCATATAAAGATCGGTTCGTGTTGAGCCTGTCGAAACACGACCGAACAGAAAATCAGACGCGCAGTATTCTCTCACCACGCCCGATGCCGCTGGCGCCCGTGCGGACGGTCTCAAGAATGGCGCTGCGGTCGATCGCGTCCAGGAACGCATCGTTCTTGGACAAGTCACCGGTCAGTTCGATGGTGTAGCTCTTCTCAGTCACGTCGATGATGCGGCCTCGGAAAATGTCGGCCATGCGCTTCATCTCTTCGCGCTCCTTGCCGACGGCACGGACCTTCACCATCATGAGCTCACGTTCTGTGTAGGCCCCTTCGGTCAGGTCAACGACCTTCACCACTTCGATCAGACGATTCAGATGCTTGGTGATCTGCTCGATGACGTCATCGGAGCCAGCGGTCTGGATCGTCATGCGCGACAGGCTGGGGTCCTCGGTGGGCGCCACTGTGAGCGACTCGATGTTGTAACCGCGGGCCGAGAAAAGACCCACCACGCGGGACAGGGCACCTGCCTCGTTTTCGAGCAGGACTGCAATGATGTGCTTCATGAAAAGGATTCCTCTTTTCGCCGCCCTCCCCGCACCACGGTAATGGTGCAGCTTGGCGGTCAATAGATTCGTCGAAAGATTGGACCGGGTGCACGAAGGGCACCCAAGGTCCGCATGGTCAGAGGTCTTCAGACCCCAGCAGCATCTCGGTGATGCCCTTGCCGGCCTGCACCATCGGGAACACGTTCTCGGTGGGGTCGGTGCGGAAGTCCATGAAGACGGTACGGTCCTTCAGTTTGCGGGCCTCGCGCAATGCAGGCTCGACATCCTGGGGTCGCTCGATCAACATGCCCACGTGGCCATAGGCCTCCGCCAATTTCACAAAATTAGGCAAGGCGTCCATGTAGCTGTGGCTGTAACGGCCAGAGTACTCAATCTCCTGCCACTGACGCACCATGCCGAGATATCGGTTGTTCAGCGAGCAGATCTTGATCGGCGTGTTGTACTGCAGACAGGTCGACAGTTCCTGGATGTTCATCTGCACCGAACCTTCGCCCGTGATGCAGAACACCTCGCTGTCCGGCTTGGCCAGCTTGATGCCCATGGCGTAAGGAATGCCCACGCCCATGGTTCCCAAACCACCCGAGTTGATCCACCGACGTGGCTCATCGAAACGGTAGTACTGGGCAGCCCACATCTGATGCTGACCCACATCGGATGTGATGTAGGTGTCGGCGTCGCGGGTCATGTTCCACAGGGTCTCAACCACATACTGCGGCTTGATGACCTCGCCATTGCCACGATCGTATTTGAGGCAGTCGCGCTTGCGCCAACCTTCGATGGTGTCCCACCACGCGCCCAACGCTGAAGCATCAGGACGCTGGCTGCCTTCACGGATCATGCTGATCAACTCACCCAGCACGTCCTTCACATCGCCGACGATCGGAATGTCGACCTTCACCCGCTTGGAGATGCTGGAAGGATCGATATCGATGTGAATGATCTTGCGCTCGTTCTGCGCGAAGTGCTTGGGATTGCCAATGACGCGATCGTCAAAGCGGGCCCCCACGGCCAGCAGGACGTCGCAGTTCTGCATGGCATTGTTGGCCTCAATGGTGCCGTGCATGCCCAGCATGCCCAGGAACTTGCGATCCGACGCGGGGAAAGCACCCAAACCCATCAGGGTATTGGTGACGGGATAGCCGAGCAACTCGACCAGCGTACGCAACTCCTGGGTGGCATTGCCCAGCAACACACCACCACCGGTGTAGATGTAGGGGCGTTTTGCCGTCAACAACAGTTGCAGGGCCTTGCGGATTTGCCCACCGTGGCCTTTGCGCACCGGGTTGTACGAGCGCATCTCGACGGTCTCAGGGTAGCCGGAATAGGCCACCTTCTTGAAAGACACGTCCTTGGGGATGTCCACCACCACGGGGCCCGGGCGGCCGCTGCGCGCGATGTGGAAGGCCTTTTTAAGAGTCAAAGCCAGATCGCGCGGATCTTTGACCAGGAAATTGTGCTTCACGATAGGCCGGGTGATGCCCACGGTATCGCATTCCTGGAAGGCATCCAGACCGATGGCCGGCGTGGGAACCTGGCCACTGATGATCACCATCGGGATGCTGTCCATGTACGCAGTGGCGATGCCGGTGACCGCATTGGTCAAACCGGGGCCAGACGTCACCAGGGCCACACCCACGTCACCGGTGGCACGTGCGTACCCGTCAGCAGCGTGAACGGCAGCTTGTTCGTGGCGGACCAGAACGTGCTGAATCGAATCCTGTTTGTAAAGCGCGTCGTAGATGTAAAGAACAGCACCACCCGGATAACCCCAGATGTACTTGACGCCTTCGGCCTGAAGGCCTTTGATGAGAATTTCCGAGCCCATCAGCTCTTGCGAGGGCACTGCTGCTGCAGCGGAGGCCATTTCAGCCTTTGAGATTTCCATGATCAACCTTTGTGAATTTCTCTGACGAAAAACCTTGGGTGCCCCTTCCCGAGCTCTTGTGAAGCCGCGTCAGGACTTAGGGCCACAGCCATGGGCACACTGATTCTTGTGCCGGACGGTGACCCGTTTGCCGTTAATTTGCTCGCGCATTATCGCACTCAGGCCATGGAAATCCCGCGGTTCACCCAAAATTTCACTGCTCCAATGCCATAATTCGCGCCTGCCTTGGCGATGATTCTGCCGCCAACGCACATCAACCCCGCAAAGCTGCACACGTCAGAGCCCATTTGGCCACCGAACAAGAACTGTCGGATTTCCTCAGGGAGGTCGAGAAGCGAGCCTTCAAGCGCTCCCTGTACCATGTCCGCAATGAAGAAGCGGCACTGGACATCGTTCAAGATGCCATGCTGAAGCTCGCGGAGCATTACGGCGACAAGCCTCCCAACGAGCTTCCCATGCTCTTCCAGCGCATCCTCTCCAATTGCACGCTGGATTGGTTTCGCCGACAAAAGACACGCAATGCCCTGTTCTCAAGCCTGAGCGACTTCGAGGGCGCCGGCGATGACGGGGATTTCGATCTTCTGGAAACTTTCCGAGGCAGTGACCCCTCTGAGCAAACGGAAAGCGCAGAAGACACGACTCGCCGGGCTCAGATTTTGCATGCGATCGAAAAAGAGATTCAGGACCTGCCCGCTCGTCAACGAGAAGCGTTCCTGATGCGTTACTGGGAGGAAATGGACGTTGCCGAAACGGCAGCAGCCATGGGCTGCTCCGAAGGCAGCGTCAAGACACATTGCTCCAGAGCCGTCCAGGCTCTGGGACGGGCCTTGAAGGCAAAGGGACTACAACCATGAACAAGACGCTTCAATACAACCCTTCTCGACTGGCAGCAGAGGATCTCTTCGGCCAAAAGGTTGCACAACGCCTGGACGCGGCATCCCAAGACCTGCCTTACGACATTTCCGAACGCTTGCGCGCCGCCCGGATGCAAGCCCTTGCCAAGCGCAAAGTGGTGGCCGTTCGCACCACGGCGCCAGCTGTGGCCAGCGCGGGCAATGGGGTTGCCACCCTGAATTTCGGTGGCGAAAGCTTCGGCATCTGGGGACGCCTGGCCTCTGCCCTGCCCCTGATTGCACTGATTGCAGGCTTGTTTGTCATTCAGGTCGTCCAGGACGAAGACCACACCAACGAATTGGCCGAAGTCGACACCGCACTGCTGACGGATGATCTGCCTCCGCAAGCTTATGCAGATCCCGGCTTCGCTCAATTTCTGAAGGCGCGGGCCAGCGAAGAACATTGATCTCTGCTTGTATGCTCCTGGCGCCACGGCACTCTTTTTCCATCGCCCGCCAACTCGCGGTCGTATCGGCATGCATCGTTGCCCTGAGTGCCCCGATGGCTGTTGTGCGCGCCACAGAGGTTGCCGCGGGCGCGACCGAAGAGCCCCACCCCGACATCAATACGCCCCCTCTCGGTGCATCCTCGGTTCCACAAACGGTCGACCCTGAAAAGCACAAGGTCGCCCCCGTCAAACCCAGCCCCAAGCGCCCAGTGCTGAATCAGCGCCCCATGTGGGCGGATCTCACGCACGCGCAGCAAGAAGCCCTGGAGCCCCTGTCGGCACGCTGGGACACCCTGGGCGAAGCCCACAAACGCAAGTGGATCGCGCTATCCCACAACTTCAAAAGCCTTTCTCCCGAAGAACAGGAGAAGCTGCACAGCCGCATGGCCGAATGGGTCGGCTTGACAGTACAGGAGCGCGTCCAGGCCCGTCTGAACTTTGCGCAGACCAAGAAGCTGGCACCCGAAGAAAAACGAGCCCAATGGGAGGCCTACCAAGCCCTGACGGATGAAGAACGCAAGGAACTGGCGATTCATGCCCCCGTCCATCCAATGGGCGCCGCAACACCGATCAGGCCCGTACCTGCCAGAAAATTGGCCATGATCCCTGTTTCAAAATCCACCTTGCGCAGTACAGGCAAAATTGAAACTGGCCCGCACCATGTGGACATGCACACGTTGCTCCCCACTCCCTCTGGCGCAACCGCGACCAGCAGCACCGGGCGTTGACTTCAACCAAACGCACAATGCCCTCCATCGGTTCCACCGTACAACCAACACCTGACAGCCCCTCCAAGCTCGACGCGCCAAGCCTGAAGCGCCGCATGGCCTGCTGGTTGTATGAGGGCATGTTGATGTTTGGCGTGGTCTTTATCTCGGGCTACCTGTTCAGCACGCTCAGCCAGACACGCAACGCGATGGACAACCGCCATGGTTTGCAAGCCTTTTTGTTTGTGATCTTTGGGATCTATTTCGCCTGGTTTTGGGCCAAAGGCCAGACACTGGCCATGAAGACCTGGAACATTCGGGTCGTGGATCGGCAGGGCCGGCCCATCACGCAGGCACGCGCCCTGCTTCGCTACATCCTCAGCTGGATCTGGTTCTTGCCGCCACTGGGCGCCTCGGCCACGCTGGGATTGAGTGGCGCGGAGACCGCCGTGATCATCGGCGGCTGGGTCGCCGTCTGGGCCATCTTGAGCCGTTTTCAACCTGAAGGCCAGTTCTGGCATGACGTGCTGGCCGGCACTCGGCTGATTCACTCCCAGCCCCTGAGCCGCTGAACACACATTGTCATCAGAGTCTGCATGGCCCGGACGCACAATAGCCTGATGTCTTCACCGCCCAGTTCTTCCGGCCAACCTGCTTCCTCGCCAGCAGCCGACTCGAGCAACCCTCAAAAGGCCCGCCGCGGACTCAGCCGGATTTGGCACGCCACCGGCTACTCACTGGAAGGCTTGCGGGCGGGCTGGTCCGAAACGGCATTCCGGCAGGAAGCCATCGCCGCCACCCTGCTCGTGCCACTGGCCTGTTGGCTGGGACAGAATTGGGTGGAATCGGCTTTGCTGGCCGGTAGCGTCGTCGCCGTGCTGGTTGTCGAGTTGCTCAACACCGGCATTGAAACGGCCATGGACCGAATCGGCCCGGAATGGAATCACCTCTCCAAACGCGCCAAAGACATGGGCAGTGCCGCTGTTCTGCTCAGCCTGCTGACCTGCATTGCCTTTTGGGGCGCAGCCCTCTGGAAACACTTCTCACCATGACACCTGCATTTTCGCTTGCCGTCTACTGCGGCTCCCGCATGGGACAAACTCCTGCATTCGCTGCCTGCGCCCAGGCCGTTGGCCACTGGATTGGCAGCCGTGGAGGGCAATTGGTGTATGGCGGGGGCAACAATGGGCTCATGGGCCAGGTGGCCAATGCCACGCAGGATGCAGGAGGCCGGGTGGTCGGCGTGATTCCGACATCATTGGTCGAACTCGAATTTGCCAACAAGCGCTGCGATGAACTCCACATCGTGGACAACATGCACCAGCGCAAGGCCATGATGGCCGAACGGGCAAACGCCTTTCTGGCGCTCCCCGGGGGCATCGGCACCTTTGAGGAGTTGTTCGAGGTCTGGACCTGGCGTCAATTGGGCTATCACAACAAGCCCATCGGCATTCTGAACCTGGACGGCTACTACGACGAGATGCTGGCGTTTCTGACCAGCGGTGTCCGACACGGTTTCATGAGCGAGTGGCAGATGTCCCTGATCGAAACCAGCGGCGACCTGAACACGCTGCTGCCCAAGCTGGTCGAAACGGCGGGCCTGAGCCAGCAGCGCGACGATCTGGCCCAGCAGATCTAAGACCGCAAGACGCATTTGCCCATGAAAACGGCCCGGGAACACCGGGCCGAATCGAGAAATTTCCAAGGTGTTTTCAGAAACACCTGGAGCGCAAGGTCACTCAGACCGCAGATTCGTCCTGCTCGCCGGTGCGGATGCGAACCACGCGCTCCACAGCGGTGATGAAGATCTTGCCATCACCGATCTTGCCCGTGCGGGCCACACGGACAATGGCGTCCACGCAGCGCTCGACGTCATCCCCCTTGACGACCACTTCGATTTTCACCTTGGGCAGGAAATCCACCACGTACTCAGCGCCGCGATAAAGCTCGGTATGGCCCTTTTGGCGACCAAAGCCCTTGACCTCGGTCACGGTCAAGCCGGTCACACCGCATTCGGCCAAGGCTTCACGCACCTCTTCCAACTTGAAGGGCTTGATGATGGCTGTGATTTGTTTCATGGATTCTCCTGTGTTCATGTTTTGTGGATTCGTCGCCTGGGCATCGCCCCGGCCATCAGGACTCATGCCCTGAAATGACTGGTGATAGGGTAACGCCAATCCTTGCCGAAACTTCGGTGGGTCACGCGAATGCCCACGGGTGACTGGCGCCGCTTGTACTCGTTGATCTTGATCAGGCGCGTCACACGCTCCACATCGGCACGCTCAAAACCGGCCGATACCAAGCTGTCGATTGACTCGTCATTTTCCATGTAGCGCTCGATGATGGCATCCAACACCTCATAGGGCGGCAGACTGTCCTGGTCCTTCTGGTCAGGCCGCAACTCCGCACTGGGCGGGCGCGTGATGATGCGCTCCGGAATCGGGTCGCGCCCCGTGCCATAGGGGTCGTGCGCATTGCGCCATCGCGCCAGCTCAAACACCAGCGTCTTGGCCACGTCCTTGATCACCGCAAAGCCCCCGGCCATATCGCCGTACAGCGTGCAGTAGCCTGTGGCCATCTCACTCTTGTTGCCGGTGGTCAGCACAATGGAGCCAAACTTGTTGGACAGGGCCATCAACAAAGTGCCACGGATTCGCGCCTGGATGTTCTCCTCGGTGGTGTCTTCCGCCAGGCCGGCAAATTCGGCCTTCAGCGAGGCCTTGAACGCCTCGAACTCAGGCACGATCGAGATTTCGTCGTACCGAACGCCCAAGCGCTTGGCCATGTCACGCGCATCAATCCAGGAGATATCGGCCGTATAAGGCGACGGCATCATCACCGCTCGCACCTTGTCCGGCCCCAGCGCATCCACGGCAATGGCCAGAACCAGCGCCGAATCAATGCCCCCTGAAAGCCCCAGCAGCACCCCGGGGAAGCGGTTCTTGCCGATGTAATCACGCACGCCCGTGACCAGTGCCTCCCAAAGCTCTTCCAGGTCGGAGGGCATCGGCGCCAATGGTTCGGCAGGCGCCTGCCAAGTCAAGCCATCGCCACCGCGCTGAAGCGTCAGGGGCAGCAGGCGCTCACGAAAACTCGGGGCCTGGGCCATGCGCGAACCGTCGGCCTGCAAAGCAAACGACGAGCCATCAAACACCACCTCATCCTGCCCGCCCACCAAGTGGGCATAAACCAGGGGCAACTTCACGGCACGCGCACACTCCGCCATGCGGGCCATGCGTTCGACCGACTTTCCAACGTGAAAAGGGGATGCATTGATCACAGCCAGCACCTCGGCACCCGCCTCCAGGCTGGTGCGGGCAGGCGCCTCAAACCACGCATCTTCGCAAATCAGCAGCCCCACCCGTACACCCTGCACCTCGAATACACAGGGCCGATCGCCGGGGGTGAAATATCGCCGCTCGTCAAACACCTGGTAGTTGGGCAGCTCCCGCTTGGCATATGTGGCCCGCACCTGCCCCTCGCTGAGCACACTGGCCGCATTGAAGCGGTGCGACACAGACACGGAGCGCGCCCGCTCATGGTCACCCGCGGGGTGGCCCACCACCACACAAAGCCCCTTTAACCCGGCCAGAGCCTCGGCCACTTGTTTCACGGCATCATCGCAAGCGGCCATGAAAGCGGGCCGTAGGTACAGGTCTTCGGCCGCGTACCCGCAGATGGACAACTCTGGCGTCAACACCAGCCGAGCCCCCTGCGCATAGGCCTGCTGGGCTGCATCGATGATCTTGCGCGCATTGCCGGGCATGTCACCGACGACGAAATTGAGCTGAACGACGCAGATTTGAAGAGTCATGAGAACAAAGGTGGCGGTGATGGCAGAGCGTGACGACCAGACCGGTAACCGGGGGCTTGAGCCAACGCCCGGGGCCAGCGGGGCCATGCCCATGAATGAAAAAGATTATCTCATCCGGGTCATGGACTCGCTGGCAGAGATGCCGCAAGCCCCTTGGAATCAATTGCTGGCCCAACAAGCCCATGCCACGCCCTTCATGCGGCATGAATACCTGCTTGCGCTGGAACGCAGTGGCAGTGCAAGCCCCCGCACGGGTTGGACACCGGAGGTGATCACGTTGTGGGAAGGCGCTGCGTTGCAAGCGGCCTGCGTGGTCTACCTCAAGACCCACTCCTACGGCGAATACGTCTTTGACTGGGCGTGGGCCAATGCGTATCAGCAGCATGGTCTGGCCTATTACCCCAAGGCCGTGGTGGCCGTGCCCTTCACCCCGGTGCCCGGAACCCGGCTGTTGGCCAGCAGCCCCGTTTGGCGCCAGAGGCTTCTGGAAACCGTCTTGGCCCATTGTCAGAACAGGGGTCTTTCCTCATTGCACCTGCTCTTTGGCAGTCAGGAGGATGTACAGACCAGCGACGCGCTGGGCCTGATGACCCGCCATACCCTGCAGTTTCACTGGGCCAACCAGAACTACCGCGACTTTGAGCATTTTCTGGGACAGCTCAACCAGGAAAAGCGAAAAAAAATCCGGCAGGAACGGCGCAAGGTCCAGACCGAGGGCGTGGTTTTCAGATCCGCACGGGGCACAGCCATCAGCCCAACCGATTGGGATTTTTTTTACCGCTGCTACGAACGCACCTATCTGGAGCACGGCAATGCCCCCTACCTGACGCCCGAATTCTTCCAGCAGCAGGCCACACACCAAGCCGAGAGCTGGTTGATGTTCATCGCCGAACGACAAGGCCAACCCATTGCCGCAAGCCTCATCGCCCTGCTGGATGCGGAAGACGGCAAACGGACAGCCTACGGGCGCTATTGGGGGGCTTTGGAGCGCGTGGATTGCCTGCACTTTGAGGCCTGCTACTACCAGCCACTGCAGTGGTGCATCGAACACGGCTTTGACAGCTTCGAAGGTGGCGCCCAAGGCGAACACAAGATGGCCCGGGCCCTTTTGCCCACCGACACCCCTAGCACCCATTGGTTGGCTCACCCGGCGTTTGCCGAGGCGGTACAGAACTTTCTTGAGCGCGAAGGGGCTGGCATGGAAAACTACCTGCAAGACCTGCAACGGCACACCCCCTTCAAGGCGCCGTGAAGCCAGGGGCACCGACCGGGGGTGGGTGCCCGCTTGTCAGATCAGAAGGTTTCCCAGTCGTCCTCCGCCCCGGCCTTGGGCGGCGCTGCAGGCGCGCGGGAACCAGGTGCCCCCAGGCTCGGTGTCGACGGGGCCGGCTTCTTGGCCTGCGTCACCCGCTGAGGGGCTGGTGCCGGACGCGGGGCCGCGACGGCCTTGGGTGCCACCGATGAGCGAACAGGCGCTGCCACCGGCTTGCCGGACGCCACGGCTGCACTCGCGTAACCATCCCCCGCCAACTTGAACACCGCCACGGCACGAACCAGTTCCTGGGCCTGCGAAGTCAAGGCGCCAGCGGCGGCGGCCGACTGCTCCACCAGGGCCGCATTCTGCTGCGTGGCCTGATCCATCTGAGTCACGGCCTCGCTCACTTGCGACACCCCCGCACTCTGCTCGGAACTCGCGGCACTGATCTCGCCCATGATGTCGGTCACACGGCGAATCGACCCCACCACCTCGCTCATGGTGGTGCCCGCACGATCAACCAGCGCCGTCCCCTGCTCCACCCGCTCAACACTGGCACTGATCAGGCTCTTGATTTCCTTCGCTGCCTCGGCACTGCGCTGCGCCAGGCTGCGCACCTCGCCAGCCACCACGGCAAAACCACGGCCTTGCTCGCCAGCACGGGCTGCCTCAACCGCTGCATTGAGCGCCAGGATGTTGGTCTGAAAGGCAATCCCGTCGATCACACCGATGATGTCGGCGATCTTGCGTGAGCTTTCATTGATGCCCTTCATGGTGTCCACCACCTCGGCGACCACTTCACCCCCTTGGGTGGCCACGGTGGATGCGTTCAGGGCCAACTGGTTGGCCGCGCGGGCATTGTCGGCATTCTGGCGAACGGTGGAACCCAGCTCCTCCATGGAGGCTGCGGTCTCCTCCAGGGCCGAGGCCTGCTGCTCTGTTCGAGCCGACAGGTCGTTGTTGCCCTGAGCGATCTCCATGCTGGCATTGGCAACGCCGTCTGCGCCGCGCCGGACACCCGACACCACCTGCGACAACGAGTCACGCATGTCCTCCAGCGCGTGCAACAGGTCGCCCACCTCGTCACGGCCCTTGGCGGCAATCGCAAACGCCAGGTTGCCGGCTGAAATCTGCTTGGCGGCCTGCACGGCCTCAGCCAGCGGCGCCGTGATCAAGCGGGTGATCACCCACCCCAGCACAGAAGCCGCCACGACAACAAAGACCAGCACGGCAATCAACAAGCCACGTGAGGCAGAAAACGAGGCCTCAGCCTCGGCGCTGGCACGGCGTGCACCCTCACCATTGAGCTGTGCCAGCTTGTCGATGGCATCGACCATGGACACAAAAGCCGTTTCGGACTCGCCCTCGAAATACTGCACAGTGGCGGCCATGTTGCCAGCGTTGGCAAAATTGCTCAGCCGTGTCTGGGTGCCCCAAAAGGCGTCTCGCTGAACCTTGTATTGATTGAAAAGCTCGGTCTCGCGGCCCGGCGTGACCATGGCGCTGTACCGCGACTCGTGCTTGGCAAACAAGGCCTTCAACTCAGCGGCATTCTTGGCCTGTACTTCCAGATCATGCGGGGACGAGGCCGAGGCCATCCGGCCCTCGGCCCGACGCATGCGGTTGAGCGCAATCCGCATGTCGCCAAGCGACTCGATGCTGGGCAGCCAGTTGCCCGCGATGTCCTGGGTGTTGGCATTGATGTGCGAGAGCTGCGTCAGCGCCACGGCACCCAAAAGCAAGGTGCTGAGCACCAGCACGAAAAACGATGCGCCCAGTTTGTAACCGATACGCCAATTGTTGAAGCCCATACTTTCCTCACGCGGTCAGGTGATCAAACACAGATCGCTTCCACCTACGACCCCCGCCTGTTTGTCAATTTTTATCAATTCAGGCTTGCCGATTTTCCTCGAAACAAGGGGATATTGAATTCAAAAACACCATTTTTTTACACCTGGAAACCCGCACATCCGGGTGTCGAATCGGGCAAATTCAAGCCACCAACAAAAATGCCCGTCACCAATGGCAACGGGCATATTTAGGCCACGCCCAGGGGCGCCGCCGCAGTGAGCTCAAAAGACTCAGTCTTGCTTGGCGAAATTGGCCATGCCGTCCAGGATCTCCTGCTTGGCGGCATCAACGCCTTCCCAACCCAGCACCTTGACCCACTTGCCGGGTTCCAGGTCCTTGTAGTGCTCGAAGAAATGCGCGATCTGCTTCAGACGCAGCGGATTGATGTCTTCAGGCTTTTGCCAGTGGGTGTAGATCGGCAGGATCTTGTCGGTAGGAACCGCCAGCACCTTGCCATCCACGCCGCCTTCGTCTTCCATCTTCAGGATCCCGATCGGACGGCAGGTCACCACCACGCCCGGAATCAGCGGAAAGGGTGTGATCACCAGCACATCCACCGGATCGCCATCACCGCTGATGGTCTGCGGCACGTAGCCGTAGTTGGTCGGGTAATGCATGGCGGTGCCCATGAAGCGGTCCACGAAGATCGCGCCAGATTCCTTGTCCACTTCGTACTTGATCGGATCCGCGTTCATCGGAATTTCGATGATCACGTTGAATGCGTCGGGAGCCTTGTCGCCTGGTTTGACTTTGTCGAGAGCCATGTTGTTTCGGTCTTGGTTAGGGTTGATCGAACGGATCGGGCCGTTGGCCGGCCGGATTAGGACTGATTTTACTTTCGCGAGCCTTGCGTGATGCAGCGCAGCAGACGTTTTTCGGTTTCCGCCGTATATTGAAGCGTTGGCCAATCGCTGCCCCAGGGGCGCTGCGAGGAAGCAACGCAGCGGAGACACTCCCGGTGCGTTGTGTCTCTTCCAAGCGTATTCACCAAGGAGAACAGCATGACAAACCATCCTGCGCTGATCCTCGCGCTGGCTTGCGGTGCCATCGCCGTGGCCTACGGCTTCTGGGCCCGAAGCTGGATTCTGGCCAAAGACGCCGGCAACGCGCGCATGCAGGAGATCGCAGCCGCCATCCAATCAGGCGCCGCAGCCTATCTGGCCCGTCAATACAAGACCATTGCCCTGGTCGGGCTGGTTCTGGCCGTGCTCATCGGCCTGTTTCTCGACCCCGCCTCGGCCATCGGCTTCGTGATCGGCGCCGTTCTGTCCGGGGCCTGCGGCTTCATCGGCATGAACATCTCGGTGCGCGCCAACGTGCGCACGGCCCAGGCCGCCACGCACGGCATCGGGCCCGCGCTCGATGTGGCCTTTCGCGGCGGGGCCATCACAGGAATGCTGGTGGTGGGCCTGGGTTTGCTGGGCGTCAGCGGCTTTTACCTCTACCTGCTGAGCGGCGCCGCACCAGACTCCCCTTTGGCCCAGCAACTCAACCCACTGATCGGCTTTGCCTTTGGTTCATCTTTGATCTCGATCTTTGCCCGGCTTGGCGGCGGCATCTTCACCAAAGGCGCCGACGTGGGGGCGGATCTGGTGGGCAAAGTGGAGGCCGGCATTCCAGAAGATGACCCACGCAACCCCGCCGTGATCGCCGACAACGTGGGCGACAACGTGGGCGACTGCGCCGGCATGGCGGCTGATCTGTTCGAGACCTACGCGGTCACCCTGATCGCCACCATGATGCTCGGCGCCTTGATGGTGACGCATGGCACGACCCAAGCGGTGCTCTATCCACTGGCACTGGGTGCCGTGTCCATCATCGCGTCGATCATCGGATGCTTCTTTGTCAAAGCCTCACCCGGCATGAAAAACGTGATGCCTGCTCTGTACAAGGGGCTGGCGGTCGCAGGGGTGCTGTCGCTGGTGGCCTTTTATGGGGTGACCACCTGGCTGGTTTCCGACGATGCCATCACGGCCACGGGCAGCCAGATGCGCTTGTTTGGTGCCTGTGCGGTTGGCCTGGTGCTGACCGCGGCGCTCGTCTGGGTCACCGAGTATTACACCGGCACCCAGTACCCACCGGTTCAGCATGTGGCCCAGGCCTCCACCACCGGACACGCCACCAACATCATCGCGGGCATCGGGGTCTCCATGCGTTCCACGGCCTGGCCCGTGATTTTTGTCTGTGCCGCCATCCTGGCCGCCTATGCGCTCGCGGGCCTGTTCGGCATCGCCGTGGCCGCCACCTCGATGCTCAGCATGGCGGGCATTGTGGTGGCACTTGACGCCTATGGCCCCATCACCGACAACGCAGGCGGCATTGCCGAAATGGCCGAACTGCCCTCCTCCGTCCGAGACGTCACCGATCCACTCGACGCCGTGGGCAACACCACCAAAGCCGTGACCAAGGGCTATGCCATCGGATCTGCCGGCCTGGCCTCGCTGGTGCTGTTTGCCGACTACACCCACAAACTACAGAGCTTTGGCCAGAACATCAGTTTTGATCTGTCCGACCCGCTGGTGATCGTGGGCCTGTTCATTGGCGGCATGATCCCCTACCTGTTCGGCGCCATGGCCATGGAAGCCGTGGGCCGGGCGGCGGGCGCCGTCGTCGAAGAGGTGCGGCGTCAGTTCCGGGACATCAAGGGCATCATGGACGGCTCGGGTCGCCCTGAATATGGGCGCGCCGTCGACATGCTGACCACGGCCGCCATCCGTGAAATGATGATTCCGTCCCTGCTGCCCGTGGTCACCCCCGTGCTGGTCGGCCTGATCCTGGGCCCCAAGGCCCTCGGCGGGCTGCTGATGGGCACCATCGTCACCGGACTGTTCGTGGCCATTTCGATGTGTACCGGCGGGGGGGCCTGGGACAACGCCAAAAAATACATCGAAGACGGCCACCACGGCGGCAAGGGCTCTGACGCCCACAAGGCCGCCGTCACCGGCGATACGGTCGGCGACCCCTACAAGGACACCGCGGGTCCGGCCGTCAACCCCTTGATCAAGATCATCAACATCGTGGCCTTGCTGATCGTGCCTCTGGTGGTCCGCCTGCACAGCTGACTCCCCTCATCGGCCCACAAACCAAGGCAGCTTTTTCATCAAAGTACAGAATGGCGGCTGCTTTTGTTTGGATTCTTGCCTCAAAGAGATCAAATAGCCTCAAAAGTCAGGCTACAATCACGTCAGTCGGAGCGTAGCGCAGCCTGGTAGCGCATCTGCTTTGGGAGCAGAGGGTCGCGAGTTCGAATCCCGCCGCTCCGACCATTTTTATTCAATGAAATCAACGGGTTACAGAATTGATGCTGTAACCCGTTTTTCTTTGTGCCGCCATCTGTGACACTTTTCGTGACACTTTTTCAGATGCTTGGTGCCGGCGCTCAAGACTCCAATGCCCAGGCGCAGGACTCTAAAAGTTGAGTCTCCTATAAGGCCTTTTTGGGAAATTTCCCGATTGATGACTGGTGTCCCATCAATAGTCGACTGTTTTTCTAGGACTTCGCTGTTTTGCATGGGGGCTCCGACAAGCCTGTATCGATGGGCCAAGCGACCGACTTCGCCCTCCCATACGTGGCGTTGAAAGCACCATGAATTGGGTTTCACAATATGAAATTTGATGTGTGTAGCCCAGAATGCCGAATGCACCAGCAAAGCCGCTCCAGTGTTGGATTTCGGGGCCTTGGACCTGAGCGATTTGTGCCCACGTTGGATAGGGGCTGAAAGTTTCGGAAAACTTTCGGTTGGTGCCGTGGCGAATTACCGGAATGCCGATGTAATTCGTGCGCGTGAATGGATGCGTAAAGCGCCCGCGATCTGAGTCACGACCGGCTGCTTTGGGCCCGAGCGGACGGTCGGAATGGAGTAAAGCAAACGCTCAAAGTTTGTGCTGTGCCGCGCCGCCGGTTAATGTTCAGCAGGTTGATTGCGAGGTGTTCTCCATCAACAGTAAATGGCTTCAGATGACACCCCGGAACGAAATTCAGGTTCATATTTGTCGCCATATTGCATAGCTGAGGTTGATATCGGACTTGCCCCGGCTTAAGAAATTGAGCTATCCCTGCTCATTGGTATCCGCCGAATGCTACGGTGAATGTTTTGTAGCCAACGACTGGGGCGACAGCTTGATGCAATCTCACTGCAAGCGGATCAACCAAAGACCAGAGCGGAAAATGCTTTATCCCAGTCTTTATGTACCGAAGGCCGTGCTGGTGGTTTAGATTAACCAGCATCCACATGGCATCCACATCGTTTGGATGTTGTTTGAAAACTTCAAGCAATCCCAGTTCCTTTGCTTTGCGGTAACAGGCATGCAGATCGTGGCCGTACTTCTTCGCGGCAATTTCCCGCACAGTCAGACCTTGATGACGCAGGTACGACTTAAGTGTGAGCTCGATACCATGATGCGCCAAGAAGTAGGCCGGGATAGGCGATATCTGGCTGCCGGGGTGGCTATCAGCGTAGCCTCCATCGACAAGCCGAGCCGCTTCGATGTACTCGTATGCGTATCGTGCCAGACCGATTGCGGTTGTCCGCTCCTCATCAGTCAATCCTGAAACTTCAATCGCCTTGTTCATGATCCTGCCTCCATGCCTTTGATTCTGCTCTATCCAGTAGACTCGTAGTCACTATGGCTGAAACCCACGACGAAATCCTTGCACGCCTGGGCGGCCCTGCCTTGCTGCAATGGCACCGGCGATTCGGCATCGACACCACTGTCGAGGAGTACATCGCTAAATATAAGGCTCAGGTAAGTCGCGGGGTGGCCTTCACCAAAGCCGTCTACCTCGACACCAACTACTGGGTTTGGCTACGGGATGCAGAAATTGGGAAAGGAACTGCCGCTGGCGTTGCACTGCTTAGCCGCCTGCGCTCGCTCGTCGCCGCCCGTAAGATTGTCTGTGTTAGCCATTTAACTTCAATGCTGGAAATAGCCAAGCAGCTTGAGAATAGTGCCCGAGTGAGCACCGCACTTGTGGACGAACTTACTGAGCGTGTTGCACTCGCACCGACAGCAGAATTGGACGCGCTGGAGATCGGGAACTACATTCGTTCTAAATGTGGCTCAATACGGCCTAGCCCGCCACTGCAGTGGAGTTGCCTGGGTCAGATCGTCCATTCAAATATCTCAGGTGACAAGGTCTTTCCTGAGAGTCTAGGCAATGACCATCGTCAGGCGATCCTCAAGTGCACCGCCGACGCCCTGTGGAATCAGGGCTTCTCCGAGATATTTGAGGCCTTCAACTGGGACACGAAGAACCGCCTACAGGCAGACTTGAATGCGGATACTCTGGCCAAGGTCGAGGAGCGAAAGAGGACAAGGCCTCACAATGGAAATTTGAAGAGGACCCGCGAATTCGAGTTTAAAGGTGTAATGATGAAACAAATCGATCTATTCGAATTGGAGTTGCTGAAAGTTCAAGGGTCGATTGGGGCGGCAGCACTTGGTGCGAAATTGCCTTTGGCGGTACGGGGCCTGCTGCTGCAAGCTGTAGCCGATTATCGGAAGGGATCCCTTGGCACACACCTGCCTGGGTTCGTCATTCGCACCGAGTTGTACTCGGCGTACGAATGCGATCCTGCCCACACAATATCCACTAATGACTGGCAGGATTGGCAGCACGCGTCGGCGGCATTGCCGTACTGCGATCTTTTCCTCACTGAGCGGCGTCTGGCGCATCAGTTGACCAATATGCTGAGCCTAGACACCAAGTATCAGTGTCGTGTAATTGGAGCGGACATCGAGGGGGCTCTCGCCGCGTTGGACGTACTCTGACAGATGTGAGTTCCCAGATGGAGGATGCCCGTCTGCTTTCTGGAGGGCTCTTGTGTGACCGGTGTTGGCCGACTGCCGAACTTCGAGGCTGACCGCTGACGGCCGATACCGGAAATCGTATCAGGGACAGTGACGGTATCAAGGAAGTGGGTTGTGAGTCCTGACGATTAAGGTCTAAGGGTGAGACGGAATCGGTTTTTGTCTCAGGCAGGGGGGTGAGACGGGAAAGTAAAACCCGTCTCACCCTCTGACTGATGGTTTTGTCTCAGCCTCTTGCGCGGGAAGGCCCGCGCCAGCATTGGCTTTTGGGCGGTCGGTGGCTGAGACAAAACGCCCCCGAACATAGTTCGGGAGCCCCTACCCCACATAACGTTTTGACGGTGGGTCACCCCCCTTTGACAGCCCTCGTTCGCGGGACTGACCGGCAGAGGTCGCGGACCTTTGACCAGTCCCGCGCAACGGTGCTGCGGCGAAGAGTCGCGGCATCGGGCCGAAGGGCCAAAAGCTCAGCCGTTCGGGTAGGCTTCCCTCCCGCCAGATGACCGGCTTGCCAGACTGCGTGACGCCTGTCAACGGTCGCGCCCCTTTCGGCTTCGCAGCGCAGGTCCTTGACGTGGGCCTGTGCCACGATCAGCTTACGGGCCTCAGCTTCGTGCCGCCACATCCACCGAGACAACTTGCCAATGCCGATGCTTTGGACGAAGCAAAGCTCGGCCTGCTGGTCAGGCGTCAGCGCCAGCGCCTGGACAAGTTGCCCAGGCGGTCGGCGTCCATCGTGATGCAGAAACTTGAGTGCGGGCCAGAATGTCTTCGCGTTGAAAACGCCTTCGGCGCGTTCCCATGCCGGCGTGTGCTTCGGCCAGCGTTGGACGATCCATTGCACGTCAAGCGCAAGTGCCAGCAGGTCGGCGGATTGATCCCACCACCAGGGCGACGGGTCATCACGAGGGCCACAGTACCACCGGGTGCGACGCCAGACCGGGGCAATGCCACGCCGGCAGAGTTCTGCCCCAAGCGCCAGCGCGTCGTCAATGCTTGCCGCGGACATCTCGGGCGGACGCTCGCCCCGCCCGATGGTCGCCCCGCCCGTGAGCAGGTCACGCCGGGTCACTTTGGCGTTGAGGTGCAGCAGCAGCCTGTCAGTCGATGCAGCAGCAAGAACCTTCGAGAGCCGGTCAGACCGGCTCTCAAGTTCGGCTTGCTGGCGCTGGCAGTCGATGACGATTGACGCGTCAGTGGACTGCTGCTGCATGGGTGGCCTCGTCCCGCTCTTCGACCCAGACGCAGCACGCACTGGGCTCAAGAAGGTTTTCGAGCAGCCAGATCGGCTGGCCGCATCGGGTGCCGAAGTGCAACAGGCCGCTGGTCAAGTCGAAGGTTTGCAGGATTTTGGACTCGGCGCGGGTCTGGTCGAAGGTGGCGAGATCGGTGATGTAGAACCCGGAGACGCTGCTGGCGTTGATGACGTCAACCCTCATGCTTGGCCCTCTTCCATGACGCTCTTTGCAATAGCTTGAGCGCGGGCTTTGCGGCGCTCGATGCGCGCTGTCGTGCTCGCATCGCGGAGGCGCTCCTGAGCCTCTTGGAACGCGGCGCGCTCTTCCGGTGTTGGGTAGGCGTTATCGGGGCCGAGAAGGTTGTCCAGGGCCGCGCAAAGGTCTTGATTGGGGGCAGTGGTCATGTGAATGTCTGTCCTCCGGTTCAAGCTGCGGCGCGTTGGGCGATCCAGGCGTCCAGGACGTCAGAGGGCCATGCCACGGCGCGAAGGCCGATCTTGCGAGGGGCGGGGAACAAGCCAAGCTTGGCGAGTCGATAGATGGAAGATCGAGACAGGCCGGCGAGTGCGCAGGCTTCGCGCAGGCGGATGAGGCGGGATTGGTTGCTCATGAATGGAGCCTTTCAGGTGATGACAGACGTCCCCAGCGGCCGACTTGCTGCTGAGGTCCTTTGCCGTACCCGTCTTGCGATGCGGGTGTCATCACTCTGGGCAGTGACGAATCACTGCCCGCTTTTCCGTCCACTTTGAATAGCGGTGATTCAAAGGCGGGTAGGCGTTCACACGGTCGATACCGTGGGCTCCTGTTCATGCGAGGTTGAGTGAAGCCGAAGCCCCAGGACAACCCGAGCCAATGCGCAGCCGGCGCCACGCACACCTCAAGTCTCCTTCGCGTTGTTTCGCGAGGCGGAAATTATAAGTCAGCGCTTACTGAATTTGCAAGTCTTTTTTGATCCCAGGTTAAGCCTGGGCAGTTCGGGACTGACCAGGTCGTCCGATCACTGCGCCAGCACGACCACCTGCACGGCGTCGGGGGCGAAGTCATCCGCGATGGTCAGGACGTTTTCGCCCTCGGCGTTGACCACAGCATTGACGGTCCAGCGGGCTCCGACATGGGCGGAGCCGTGATGGTGGGCGGCTTGGTCGGTGATGAGGTCGGCGTGTTGGGCTGCGGTGATGACTTGAGACACGAAAAGGGCTTTCTCTCTGGTGGTTTGTGGTTGGCGGCTTGAACCCGCCGCCCTGGTGGGTGTTTTGATCAGGCGGCGCGAGGCTGCAGGGTGACGACGTTGGATTCCGGGGCCGTCAGCAGCGCCAGCCGGTCGCCCAGGAGTTGCCAAGCCTGACGCTGCTCTGCCTCATAGCTGGCACGTTGGTAGATTCTGACGAGCTTGTTCTCCTCGATGTGATTCAGGCAGCGCTCAACAACGTGCGGTTGAACCCCAAGCTCAGCCATCAGCGTTGCGGACGTTCTGCGGAGGTCATGGGCCGTCCAACGCCCCCCAGACAGGGCCAGAGCGTCGGTATGCGGGCTGCGACGCTTGAGCGGCTCCAGGGATCCACGCTGGCGCTCGCCGATGGCCTTTGACAGGCTGGCAGACAGGGCAGGCTTGTCCTGCTCATCGGCGCCGGCACGTGGAGACGGCAGCAGCCATGCACTACCGTGAGCCACGGCCCGGCTGTGAAATTGCTTGAAGACGCAGAGGGCAAAGTCGGACAGACTGACAGCGTGTTGCCTCTTGTTCTTTGAATCGTAAGCGGGGATGGTCCAGACGCCCCGGTCCAGGTCAACGCTTGTGAGCTTGGCCTTGAAGAGTTCGCCGATCCGCGCACTGGTCGCCAGCAGCGCCAGCACCGCCAACTGCGACTGCTCCGACAGATGGGCATGAGGCAGCTTTTCGATCAGTGCGCGAACCTCAGATTGCGAGAGGGCACGGTCCCGTTCGGTCGGCTTGTGAAGCCGACCCTTGCGCAGGCCTGCAGTTGGGTCGGCCTCCATCAGATCGTGCTCGATGGCGAAACCGAACATCTGGCGCAGACCGGCAAGGACCACAACGACAAGCCGGCCATTTCCACCCCGTGCTTGCACCTGCTCAACGATGCCGGAAATATGGGACTTCCGAACCTCCTCCGCCGGCAGACCTCCAATCCGGCCCAGCACGTCCTTTTCAAATATACGCCGCACCTCCTTGCCTCCGTCCTTTCGTTTGGAAGCCTCTTGACGAAACCACCTCTCAAAAAGCTCACGGACTGTCAAGCGTGCTGCTTGCGCTGCCTTTGCGGCCTTGCGCTCGGCTTCCAGGCGCTGGCGCTCTTCGACTGGATCAATGCCGCTCCGGCGCTGAGCCTTGAGCTTCACGGCCTCGGCGCGGGCCTCGGCAAGGCTCAGCGTGGGGTATGTGCCCAGGTCATGCCAACGTTGAGTGCCGGCCTCGTTCTTGTACCTGAAGAGCCAGACTTTGGAACCGCCAGGGGTGACGCGCAGGTACAGGCTGCCGCCATCGGAGAGGAATAAATCCTTGCCTTCGGGCTTGGCGGTCTTGACGGCGCGGTCTGTGAGCTTGGACATTTGATTCCCCTGGTGCTGTGACACTTGCCGTGACACTTTTTGCTGAGCTTGAGCAGCATTTTATGGGATCAAATGAGACGGAATTTCAGGATCACACCAATCAAATCAACAGCTTACAAACCAATCCAAAACCAATTGACACCTCTTTGGAAATGAATAAGGGTGCTTTGGGAGCAGAGGGTCGCGAGTTCGAATCCCGCCGCTCCGACCATTGGCTTGTACAAAGGCCGCCAGCTAGAAATAGTTGGCGGCCTTTTCCATTTGCAAGTCAATATCCCGCACCGATGCGCAGCGCCGCGCCCCGAGCGCCACCCCGCGCACGAAAAACCGACACGCCGGCCCGAGCCCATCGAATGAGGGCGAAGAACTCAGAAGTACGTCACGGCACGATTCGAACGCGACGCCAAGCTCGCACGAGCAGCATTCCCAGCGGGGTCGCGACCTCACCGACCCCATCAATCAAGCCGAATATTGGCCGCCTTCACCACCTGACCGTAACGCGCCAAGTCACGCCGCATTTGTTCAACAAACTGATCCGGTGTGCCTGGACTGGCGTCGATGCCCATGGCCTGGAGCTTTTCCTTGACAACGGGGTCGTTCAGCACGGCCTGCAGCTCAGCGCTGAGCCGTTGCACGACGGGCACGGGCGTCCGGGCCGGGGCCAACAAGCCGACCCAGGAGGTGACGACAAAGTCTGGAACACCACTCTCGATGAAGGTCGGCACCTCTGGCATGGCGGCGCTGCGTTGTGCGCTGGACACGGCGATGGCCCTCAATTTGCCCGAGCGGACATGGCCATGGGCCCCAGCCACTGCGGTATAGACCAGCGGAATGCTGCCGCCCAGCACATCGGTCAAGGCCTGTCCGCCGCCTTTATAGGGCACGTGGGTCAGTCGGGCACCGGTGCGCTGAGCCAGCTGCTCACCGCCGATGTGGGGGGTGCCACCGGTCCCGGACGTACCGTAGGACAGACCTCCGGCCTGACTTTGCGACAGGGTGATCACCTCCTGCAAGGTCTTGGCGGGCAGGCCCGGATGGGCCACCAGAATCAGCGCCGCGTCGCCGATCTTGCCGATCGGCGCGAAGTCCCGAAGGGTGTCGAAGGGCACTTTGGCAAACACATGGGGATTGATCACCAGCGTGCCATCAAAGCCCAGCACCAGGGTGTAGCCATCGGGCGCAGCCTGGGCCACCTGGCTGGTGCCGATGTTGCCTGAGGCGCCGGGGCGGTTGTCGACCACCACCTGCTGCCCCAGGCGGCGCCCCAGGTACTCGGCAATCAAGCGGCCGCTGGTGTCGGTCACACCGCCGGGCGTGAAGGGCACCAGAAGGCGGATGGGCTTGTTCGGCCACGGCGTCTCCTGGGCCCCGGCCGGGGCCTGACCCAGAGCCATGGCCAGTGAAAGTGCCAGACTCCACGGACCCGCCCCGGACAGGGCGGCGCGAAGCCATGAATATCGAGTGCGCAAAGCGTGGAACATGTGAGGTCTCCTGTGCTGTTCTTGTGGGCTGGGGTTGTGGTCAGCGTCGACCTTCTGCGGCGTTCACTCGGCGTGGCGCTTGTCAAAGTCCCACACCTCCTGAAACCCCATCAGCTCGGTCAACTCGCCAAAGGGCATCAACGGCACGCCGGCCCCGGTGGACGAGCCCTGTTGACGGAGCCCCTGGTAGACAGTCTGCATGGCCTGGGTCGCCGCCAGCAAGGCGGTGACCGGAAAGATCGCCAGCTTGTAGCCGATCGATTCGAGATCCGCCTGGCTGAGCACAGGGGTGCGCCCCCCTTCAACCATGTTGGCCAGCAAGGGCTGGTGAAAGCTGCGGCCGATGGTGCGCATTTCCTCCTCGGTCTCCGGGGATTCGACGAACAGAATGTCGGCCCCTGCGCGGGCATAGGCTTCAGCCCTGCGCAGCGCCTCAGACAAGCCCAGGCTGGTGCGGGCATCGGTGCGGGCAATGATCAGGAAATCGGCAGACTGGCGGGCTTCGACGGCCACCCGGATCTTGCGCACCATGTCTTCCATGGGCACCACGCGGCGCCCGGGGGTGTGGCCGCATTTCTTGGGAAATTCCTGGTCCTCCAGCTGGATGCAGGCCGCGCCCGCGGCTTCATACCCCTGCACGGTGTGGCGCACATTGAGCAAGCCGCCATAGCCGGTGTCACCGTCTGCGATGAGGGGCGTGCGGGCCATGGTGGCCATGGCCCGCACACGCCCCTGCATGTCGCTGTAGGTGGCCAACCCAGCATCCGGCAGGCCCAGGTGGGAGGCCACGGTGCCGAAGCCCGTCATGTACAAGGCCTCGAAGCCGAAGCGGTCGGCCAGGCGCAGTGAGACCATGTCATAGACACCCGGTGCGATCACCAGGCCGGGTTGAGAGAGACGTTGCTTGAGTTGGGCGATCGAGGCGGCCATGGCTTGGGTTCCTAAAGAGTAGAAAAATGAATCAGAGGACATTGGTGCGATTCAGCCGTTCATTCAGGCTGGATGCCACCGCGCTGAGCCACCTGGGCCCATTTGCCGGTCTCGGCCTGCAGGAAGCGGGCGAACTCCTCAGGCAGCGTGAGCACCACCTGCGCACCTTGCGCCGTGAGCTGCTTTTGCAGCGCAGGGTCGGCCGTGATGCGCCGCAGGTCCGCATTGATCTGCGCGACCAGGGCCGCAGGCAGCCCGGCAGGCCCGAACAGACCATACCAACTCAGGGACTCGACCTGGGCATAGCCCAGTTCGCGGAAGGTCATCGCGTCCGGGAACAGGGGCATGCGCTCCGCTGCGGCCACCCCGATCACACGCAAACTGCCCGACTGAACATGGGGCAGCGCGGTCAGAACGCTGGTCACCCCCATGGGCAGATGCCCGCCAATGATGTCGACCATTATGGGGGCGCCGCCCTTGTAAGGCACCCCTTCGGTCTTCAGTTGGGCCGCTTGCCGCATCAACTCACCAGTCAGCCGGGTCTGCCCTTCCGAATAGCCGACTGCCATGGGTTCCTTGCGGGCGGCCTCGATCAGTTCGCGCAAGTCCTTGTAGGGGGCTTTGGCCGAGACCACGAGCACCATGGGCGAGTCAGCCAGGCGGGTGATGGGGGTGAAGGCACGGGGGGTGTCGTAAGGAAGCGCCTTCATCAGCACCGGATTGATGGCATGCGAGCCCACCACCATCAGCAGGGTCAGGCCATCTGGCGGCTGCTTGGCCACGTGCTGGGACCCGATGACCCCGTTGGCGCCAGAGCGGTTGTCCACCACCACCGAGACACCCCAATGCTCGGACAGCCGCTGGGCCACGATCCGGGCCACGATGTCAGTCCCGCCACCCGGCGAATAAGGGACCACGATGGTTACCGGCTTGGCAGGCCATCGCGGCGTCGGTCCTTGGGCCCGGGCCAGGCCAGACAGGCCGGCACCGGTGGCCAGCAGCAGGTTTCGGCGTCGCAAACCACGGGGCGTCATGGGTGTCATGGGTGTCTCCTTGTGTGTGTTCCCTGCCCACTGAATGCAGGCCCCGTGCCAACCCGAAGACGATCGCAAGTCCTTGTCACTGCTCGATTTTCTTGTTTTGTCGCGTGCGACTCATGTTTCATGAAACCTTAACGCAACAATCATGAAACATCACAAGGAGACGCCATGGCCCTGCCCCGCCTCTGCTTCCTGAGCTACCCTGCCATCCGCCAAGTGGCCCAGCCTGTGCTGGCCGAATACCGCCATCGAGCCGAAATCGAAGTGGTCGATGGCAGCTTTGATCGAACGCTGGATCTGGCGCGAGAGCGACTGGCCAGCGGCAGTGTGGACGTGTTTGTGAGTGCCGGCTCGAACGCCAGCCTGCTGCGACGCCACCTGCAAGCACCCGTGGCCACGATCCAGCTGACAGGCTTCGACATCCTGCAGGCACTGATCCAAGCCCGCGCCAGCACCGACCGAGTGGGCATCCTCACCTACGGCCAAACCATCCCGGAGCTGGAATCTGTGAAGACCTTGCTGAACATCGAGGTGCTCCAGCAGGCCTACAGGACACCGGAGGACGCCCGCCAGACGCTGGCCCTGTTCCGGGCCGAAGGCTGTCGGGTGGTGGTGGGATCGAGCCTGGTGCTCGAACTCGCGAACGAGCTGGGACTGACAGGCATCCTTGCCTATTCGCTGGACAGCATCCGGCAAGGCTTCGACAACGCGCTGGACCTGGCCCGGGTACGGCAACTGGAACGCGAACGTTATGCGCAGATTCATGGCGTGCTGCAAAACCTGCAGGATGCCGTGCTCGCGGTCGATCGCGAGGGTCGCCTGATCGCCGCCAACCCAGCCATGCTCCAGGCACTGGGCTGGCAATCCGCTCAGGCGCCCCAAGGGCGCCTGGACGACCTCTGGCCTGAACTGGGTTGGTCCGCCACGGCCCCCTTGCAGGCGCGCCAGAGCGTGCTGAACCTGCGCCAGCGTGACTGGGTCGCCAGTCTGATGCCCTGGGCCGACGGCGGCGAAGTGGTCGGCGCCACACTGACGCTGTACGCCGCCCAGGCCATCCACGAAGCGGACAACCGGCTGCGCATGCGCAAGCGTGAAGAACAAGGCACGGCCCGGCATCGCTTTGAAGACCTGATCGGTACCAGCCCTCCCTGGCTTCACGTGGTGGATGACGCACGCCGCTTCGCCCCCACCGACCTGCCGGTTCTGATCACCGGCGAAACCGGCACCGGCAAAGAGCTGATGGCACAGGCCATGCACAACGCCAGTCCGCGGGCTGCCCGCCCTTTTGTGGCCGTGAATTGTGCCGCCGTGCCCGAAGGGCTGCTGGAGAGCGAACTCTTCGGCCACGAAGACGGGGCCTTCACCGGCGCCCGGCGTGGCGGCCGACGCGGCCTGTTCGAAAGAGCCCACACCGGTACGCTGTTCCTGGACGAGATCGGTGACCTGCCCCTGCCACTGCAGAGCCGCCTGCTGCGGGTTCTGCAGGAGGGCGAGATCCAGCGCCTGGGGGCGACCGGCGCCATTCCCGTGGATGTCCGGGTTTTGGCAGCCACCCACCGCCCCTTGCAAGACTGGGTGACCGAAGGCCGCTTTCGTGCAGACCTGTTCTATCGCCTTGAAGTGCTGCGGCTGGAACTGCCCCCATTGCGTCAACGCAGCGCCGACCTGCCCCAGCTGGCCCATGCCCTGCTTGAGCGCAGCCTGCGCCAGCAGGGCCTGGCCTGGCCAGCTGCCGAGGTGCTGCACAGAGCCACGGCAGCACTGCTCAGCCATCGCTGGCCGGGCAATGTCCGGGAACTGGGCAACCTGATGGACAGAATTGCCGTGGCACTGCGGGGCACTGACAAGCTGGACACCGTGGACTGGGTCAGGCTGGACCGCCTGTGGCCGCCGCTGCCCGCCAGCGACCCGAAGGGTCGCACCGAGCAGGCAAGAAACGCCTTGCTCCACCATCAAGGCCGCCATCAAGACGCCGCACGGGCCTTGGGGGTGAGCCGGGCCACCCTGTGGCGGTGGCTCAAAGACCAAGAGCCACCGCCACAGGGCTGATGCCAGGGCCGGCCCCCAGCCTGTTCGCCCCTGGCAAGCCGCACGCCAGCGCGTGCCCGCGCCGCCTTCAGAGCACGGGGGCCGATTTGGGAACCGCGTCCGTGATCTGAGAGGCCAGGACCACATCGGCTTTTGGGCGGGCCAGGCCAGACGGCGCACCCAATCCGCACTCGATGTCACCACTCAACTGCCCGCCATCTTCCACAATCAGTTTGGCGTAACGGATTTTTCCGCTGACTTGGCCCGTGGCGTGGATGATCAGTTTGCCGCGCACATTGAGGCTGCCCTCAAAACGCCCTTTGATCTCGGCCAGATCGATGTCAGCCGCGCCCCGGAAAGACCCCTGCTCCGAAATCTGCATCAAGCGCGAGTCCATGGTGGCCTCCACCATGCCGTCGACGACCAGCGTGTCGCAATCGGTGATCTCAACGCCCTTGAGTTTGATGTTGGGCCCCACGGTGAGGCGACTGCCGCCTTCGGCAGGGGCGGGTTTGACCGTTGCCTCCACCGGGACAGATTGCGCGACCGGACTGGGAGCCCCCGTCTTGGAGGACTGCGAGGGCGCAAGGCCGGCACCGGGCTGAACCGATGCACCGGGCTGAACCCGGGAAGCCACGCCATCAGGATCGCGTTTGCCAAAGAAGTTAGGTTGAATCGCCATGGAATCTCCTGAAAGGGATTCATGCTAGGGAGCGTTGACGATACATTCCAACAAATGTGAGCAACAAAAGTAACCAGATACAAAAACAGCGGACGAGCCGATAAAGAAACACCGCTGATATTTATCAAACAACCCTTCAATCAACCCTTCAAACGAAT